>JAJSAJ010000992.1 GCA_024274855.1 Planctomycetota bacterium
CGTGCCAACCGCTCCGAATAACCCGATCCGAAGAATGCCCTCTTGGGCTGCCGGTGGTACGCGTATCCGAGCGGTTTCCCGGCGCCAATCGGATGTACCTCGAAAAGGACCGATCACACGATGGCCAAGCATTTTGCGGTTCTTGTCGTAGAATGTCACAATAATTGCCGGCAGCTCGTCATTGTTTCGGCCCGCTCGAACCTCATCCGTTTTGACCCAGCCGGCAACGTCCAGCAGTGGGACCATGCGGCCGTTAATGGGGAATCCCTGCATCATATGGGCTTGTTTTCCAGGCTGCTGGTTTTCAAGAACCACGCAGTGTTTGCCTTCGGGCGCATCGGAACTGGTGACCCATTTCGCCTGACGCTGGTAGTACCAATCCGGAACGAACCCGGTGTCGAATGGCCGTTTCTCAAACCCGGGATTAGCTATTTGCGGCTTCAAGGGGTCTGGCTGCTTGTCGCGTCGTTGTTCGGCGGTTCCGGTCATCGGAACAAACAGTGTCGGTCGCAACGCCTCGGTCTGCAGCTTTCCATTGCGTTTGCGCATGACATAGAGTGTCTGCTGGTAACGCTGGCCAACCGGGACAACAAGGGTTCCCCCCTCGCACAACTGCTCGACGAGTGGTTCGGGCACTTTTTCTGGCGAACACGTCACGATGATCTTGTCGAATGGCGCGTGTTCGGGCCAACCTTTGAAACCGTCTCCAATCCGAGTATGGACATTATCGTAATGCAGGCGTTTCAATGTGCGTTCAGCCTGTCTGCCGAGCGCGGGGACGATTTCGATGGAGTAAACGTCCTTGACCAGGGGACTCAATATGGCGGCCTGGTAACCGCTGCCGGTGCCGATTTCCAAGACTCGATCGCTTGGACTTGGTTTCAACGACTCGGTCATGAACGCAACAATAAACGGTGACGAAATCGTCTGGCGGTTACCGATCGGCAGCGACATGTCCTCATAGGCAAGTGATCTCAGATGCCGCGGGACAAATTCGTGTCGTGGTGTCCTGCGTGCCGATTCGATCACGCGCCGATCCTTGACGCCCGCGTCGACGATGGCCACTTGGACCATTTGTTCGCGTGCCGCTTCGAGCGAACGCTTATCTTGTCCGGATGCCTCGCGTAATGTGACCGCCAAAGCCGTGGACAAGATAGTCAGGAACATTAATGACTGCATGCGATTGATCATGGCCGGGCCGATTCAATTCGAGTTCGTTGTGGTGTGCGAGACTTGATGACCGATTCTGTCGTCCGGGCAATACCCAACATTCTTATCCTAACGCATCGTTAACTTCGTGACAAAGCTGAGCGACCAGCGGGGTCCGAGAAATAGGCCGCGGTTGGCCGTCGGAGCGATGTGGGTAACGACAAGCCCCAAAGCCCATCGCACATGGGGTTATCCGCAACGGTGGGGTGTCCGTTGTAATGGAGCGTCTGACCACGTTATTCTTCGGGCTCTAACCGCTCGCCTTTCTCACCTTGCGTTCTTGTGTCTGTTCCCTTCGTCAAAGCCATGAAAGCCGATTCCAGATTCACCTCTTCTTCATAGATTTGTTGTAGTCGGTGCCAAGCCTCGACCAAAGCAATCGGAATATCTCCATAATCCTCAATGCCGGCGGCGAGCGTTACTTCGATCCGATCCTGGAATAGTTCCACCTCATCAACCAGTTTGTGGTTGTTCAGTAGCTGCGAGGCGTGTTTGAGATCGCTTGTCACTCGCACGTGCAGTACAGTCCTTTCTCGCACTTGCTTCAGAACTGCTGAAACCTCGGCGTTGACAGTCATCACGCCGCGGTCGATGATGCCGATCTTATTGCAAATATCCGCCAGTTCGGGAAGAATGTGGCTTGAGACGATAATGGTTTTGCCCATCTGCCCCAGTCGTCGAAGAAGGTTTCGCATTTCGATTCGTGCGCGCGGGTCAAGACCGCTGAGCGGTTCATCAAGCAGCAGCACTTGTGGGTCATGCAGCAAAACGCGTGCAAGCCCCAGTCGCTGAGTCTGGCCTCGGGACAAGGTGTTGGCGTAGGCGTCACGCTTGAAATCCAAGTCGACAATTTCGAGTTTGTCATTGCAGATCTGTTGACGCTTTGGGCCTCGGATTCGATAAGCCGCGGCGAAGAACTCGAGGTATTCAATGACCTTCATGTCGTCATAGACGCCGAAGAAATCTGGCATGTATCCAACAAGTCGCCGGATCTCCTTGGCTCGTGTGTAGATCGAATTTCCGCACACGTAGGCCTCGCCCCATGTTGGGTTCAACAACGTTGCAATGATTCGCATCGTCGTCGTCTTTCCCGCGCCGTTGGGGCCGATGAATCCAAAAAGATCGCCTTCTTCCAAGTCGAGGTCGATCGAATGAATCGCAAAAAGATCACCGTACTTTTTTGTCAGGTCGTGCGTCTTTATCACAAGTGTCCCCTCAAGACTGAATCGCCCGAACTCGACACGAAAACGTTGCTCGGCACGGTTATCTATCGTTGTCCACCAAGTGTGGAACGTGTCCACAGCTCATGCTGGGCCTCGGCTCGTGTCATTCATGCCAAGTTGTCCCGGACTTGAAGTCCGGGCCCGACAATGGCAGTTGCTGGCCGCGCACCTCTTCACACGCGTTTGACTCAGTGTTCCGAATCGGACGTGACTGGAATAACGATCCGGTAAAAGGTCCAGTTCTTGACCGACTCACCTCCCATCGGCCGGCCGTTCTCGGTCAGTTCGGTCCCCTCCATGTCATTGCGCCCGACCAGGACCGCTCGGCCCATCCGAATCTGTTGTGTGAAGTCAGTATACGCCTGGTATCGATGTCGTAATTGCGTGTACTTTTCGCCCCCGGCGGCCTCATGGAACATCAACATCTCGAGAATGCGTGGGATGTCGGAAAAATTCGTGCGATTCCATGGTATATTGATGTCGTTTGCTTGCACAACATGCCGTCGTGTCAATTGCCATCGCAAATCGAGAGGTGAAATCGTCTCCAAGTCGACCGACTCTCCCGGTCTCAATGGATTCTCAATTTGATAGGCCCAGTTTCTGTAATAGACCCGGCAGTGTTTCAACCTGATATTCAACGGATTCACAACAGACCCTATTAGATAGCCACCACTGTCGACCTTCAGCGGTAACGAGGATATATTGGTTGCATGAGCCCACCACCGGGCATTCAATCCCTTGGTGGAGGATGCGTGAACGGGTATCCCGAGCACTCGCGGTTGATTGTCCGACGAGCTCGCGTTGCAAACCGTGTACGTGTCGTCCGATGCACCGACCGTCATGGTCGTGTCCATACCCCCCAAACCTCGGCCCGGCAAGCCTCGCCAGGAAAGCAAACAGTTTGGCGGCTCGGTTGTCGGAATCGTCAAAGGTGGCTTCAAATCAAGGTTCATCGCCGCTGCTTGCGGGCTATAGACGTTTATCCATGTTGTGCCTCGCACCAAAGATCGCTCGGCATCCACGTCGACAATGTCGACCTTGTTGACCTGTAACGAACACCCCTTCCAGCGATGGGCCAGCAGCAGAGCCAGCATGGAGAATGCCACGACGATGACCGGAAAGGTCACCCATGTCCAATGAGGGTGCCGTAGCTTCCGTAGACCGAAATAATCGGCCGGGCCAATCAACAGGATGTACACAATAAGAATGCCGGCCACCCAGGAGAATCGTACGACCGTCACACCACGAAATTGCTCCAAAGCACCATGCAACTGGCCAACGATGTCATCAAAACCGACATGCGATACACGGCCCAAACCACCGGTTTCCGCCGCTGAATCCCGCTGGTCCTGGTGCAATACCAAAAGCCTTGCCAACAACCGCGGTCGCGCGGTCCACTTCGATACGGGAGGGCGATCCAAGTCAAACGTCAGGAACAGCACCTTGCCAAATCCAAACGGAAACTCGGTAATCAGCGGTCGGTCGGTGTTGTCACTTCCCGCCCCTTCGTATGAAAGCACACGACCTCGAATGTGATCGAACACGGCCAGTGGTGTATCGGTTGGGTTCACAAGTCGTGATGGCGTGCCCGCAAGGCGTTCGAGCGACGAGGCCCGCCAATACGGATCCATCTCGACAAAATGCCCCGGTCGAAATTGCTTGAATCGCCCCGATTTACCGAACATCTCGGCCGCTTGTTCGGAAGCCGATAAAATCATCCGCCCACCCAGCTCGATCCACTGTTGCAACGCTGCCCACTGCCGAGGCGACAGGTCCGCCAGGACATTGGTTGTCGCTGTACAGACCAGAAGTATGTCAACGCCTTCATAACCCTGCCAACGGTCAGGAAATTGTCCGCTGTTCTCAAGTTGACTGACCAGCGTCCGCTCGCCTTGCCATCGAAGCAGCAAGCGGGTCGCTTCGTTCAGGCCAACGTCCTGGCCGACACCGACGACCCATTGGCGATGCGATGGGGCCGGCGAACGGTCACGAACGGTCCGCGTATCGACGACGATTCCGCCCGTTTGTACCAGTTCGATGCGGACGTGTGCATTGATGCGTCCCGACTTGAAATATCGCCAGCCACGCCACGTGGCTCCAGGAGCGAGTCCGAGTTTTCCGAGTGTCGGGGCCTGGTACTGAGTCGGAACACCATCATTGTCGGGCGACTGAAGACGCACAAACCCTGAAAAACCGTCCTTGCCGGCGGCAATGGTGACATGGACGGGCGTCCAGTACCCTACCTTCCAGTTTACTCCCAAGCCAATCTCGACGCGCTCGATACGCGCAGGGCCGGTTGAATTGGCGTCGGCACACCATGATTCATCCGCTCCCCACAACAGGGTGGCAACCAATAACAGCCCATAAACGACAGGGCCACAAACGATCGGGCGAA
>JAJSAJ010000993.1 GCA_024274855.1 Planctomycetota bacterium
AAGGCAGGTGAGGCCTCGAGTCCGGAGACGGCACGCTATACGTCTATCTACCAGCGGCTGCAGGCTCGCAAGCTACGGGCCAATGCGCGCAATCGACCCGATCAGTGGCTGGGGAAGCTGACTCGGGACCCAAAGGTCAAACGCGACGACGATTCATCGCTCCGGTCACGCACGGGAAAGCGTGCCACGGATCAGGGACTGCTATCGATCACCCTGGATGACTATCTGAAACTGCTGAAATGGACAGCACGCTTGTTGCGCACGGGCCAGCGGCAAACGATCCCCAAGAACCTGGAAGCGATACTCGATCGTTTGGATTTGGACCACGACGAGTGGTTCGATACGATTGATGAATACGAAACGTCCTTCGGCCACGCAGTCGGTCCACCGGCAAGCTTGGAGGAAGTGGCTAAGCGAATGGGCGTCTCCCATCTGAAAGGCGTATCCGCCGCCAGACGCGTCTTTCGGTAGGCCAGTTAAAAACTGCGTTTCTCACTTCTCGCGAAACACGACGCGCTGCTCGCGTTCGTTCTGAACGCGCGCCCGTCGCATCTCGCTCGCTTCTGAGTAATCGATAAGCCAACTCCCTTCACCTCACAACACGCCCCGTCGCCAGCTCGCCACCCTTCAGTTCGTCCTCCTGTCTATCAGACCGCCGATCCAATACTCGCTAGGTCCGGGCAAACGCCCTGCGCCGTCAAAACGGCCTCAGAAACCAGAGTGTCTGCATTCTTGGTCTGCATTCTTGTGCATTTAGTGGCGGCGCAAGATCAGTACCCAGTCACGACAATCTGGCGGCGTGGGCAGGGTGATCGAAATGTTGCCATCCCGACAATGAATGACGTCGGCGGGATGCGCCGTGCCTGTCCGTGGATCGTGCCATGTCGCGGAATAGGTTGCACCGGGAACGATAGCATGTAGAAGAAGACGCGGCCGAGTTGTCCCTTGGATCGCTGGAAAATAGATCAGGAATGTGTTCTTGCCGTCAGCCTTGACCAATACTGGCTTCGGCATCGTTTCGGTATAAGCGATCCGCAACGGCGTTTTGATGTCGCGATCCGCACAAACCACGATCGGTGCACGGAACCGAGCATGATCCCAGTTGGAGTTCTCTCCACTTTCCGTCGCCAGTGTCAGCGCCACGGAGCGTCCTGCGAACTCAGTCAAATCAAGACAGTGGTACGTCCACTTCTTGGATTTACGGCGTTCGCGCAGCAGTTCTTTACCATTGACTGTTATACTGAAGGTCACACCGTCGGACGGATGATCGGAGTCCTTAAGGTTGACGCCGGGATCCATTCCGGTAGCCAGCACCAATCGGAGCGCCTCGCCGGATTGAACGGTGGGAAGCGTTAACAGGTGCCAGGTGAGCGTCGCCGCTGAACTGTGTTTGGGATGGAGTTCGATTTCGGACAGGCTATCAGCGGCCCATGAATGCCGTATCAGTTTGCACCAGAGTACGTTGGCGGACTTTGCGTCTTCGAAACGGGCAGTCAAGTCGATGACTTTGCGAACAGGTTTGCCGGCGGCCGCGGCCCCGGTGTCGACCGACACCGCGCCAGGCAGCGGTTCGAGCCGCCACCAGGAGAGCGTCTCGAGAATGGCTCGCATCCGCCCCATCTGTTCCGCACCGGGCCGTTTCAGTGCGCTCCACCAAGGTGTCGGTTTACCCCATTCTTTTGTGTGTCTGTCTTGTTCGTTCTGAGTCGGATACCAGAGTCCGTGTGAACCATAGGTGTAGCCGAAGCATCCAGCCTGAAAAGCGCGCCACGCGCGGTTGCGCACGTCGTCTGCGGTGAAGGTGTGAATGCCTTCATACGCGCACTCGCCTTCGAGGACCGGGCGCACCGGCATGTTCTTCCGAGCGTTGTAGTACACATCAATCGGCGGCGCACTACCATGACCACCCTGGAGCATTATGAAGTCGTACCAGGGTTCTTTCCACGCCTGCTTTCGATCGCCCCGAAAATACGAAGGGTGAATGGTCATGGCGCGTTTCCAGGGATCAACAGATTTGATGAACTGGCCCAACCTCAGGGTTTCCGCCACTTGCTTCGTGTCGACACCCTCACAGTTGTACTCGCCACAAATCAGCAATGTCGCTCCACAAGCTCCGTAGCGCGCGACCACGTACCGCCAGAGTACTTTCCATTCGTCTATCCCCATTGGTTGACCTTTCCAGCCCATACCCATCACGGGAATGATGCCCGCAGCGTTGGCGATCGCAAAATACCGATCCACGGTGCGCCAAAATGGAATGTCGACCGTCCGCGTCTGAGAGAAGTCCGCATACGCGCTCTTGCCCTTAATCCGGTCCAGAAAGTCCATCTGTACGACGGTGAAGCCCTGGCGTCTTCGCGTGGCAATGGCCTGTTTGTAGGCGGAGGGGATGTCGGGGTTGCTTGATCCGTCGACAGGCATGAGATCCGACGGGCAAAACCACCAAGTATCACCGAGCCAGAAGAACGGTCTGCCGTCGGTGTAGGTGAGGTGGCGACGATTAGCACTCACACGGAGAATGCCGCCGTGCCGAAACAGCGGATTCGTGCCTTTGGCCGGAGCGGCCTTGAAAGTCTTCTGTTGTTTATCCAGACCTCGATCGTGCCGACCGACATTCGCCGTGAACAGACGTTTGCGAATCACGCAAAAGCGAACACTGCCTTGCGTGCCGATAACATCGTCCACGCCGACCCATGCCTGAAAACGAACGGCGGAATCTGAAAGACGGTACACAAGTTCACTCGTCGCATGTGTTCCCAGCCCGTGCTGAAAGGTACGTCCAGCGATCCGAATCTTTCCACCAGGCACGTTCGTGCCCAGTCCGAGTTTGCCGTGCCCTTGGCGCGCCTTGTCTGGCTTCATCGTTTCGAGCCACGTACTGGTTCCGTCTGCCTCGATGACCCGCGCGTCGGCCCAGTCCGCATGGTCGTAACTCGTTCCGTTCCCAGCACCATCCACGGTCAGTCGTAATTCGCGGAGTCCGCGGATATCAACGTCCACGCGCCGTGCCGATTCGCCACCGTGCATCACCCCACTGTCGTAGAGCCGATCAAAGATGACCGTTTCGCCCTCAACCGCTTGGGTTTCGTAGGTCCATTTGCCAGGACGATCGGGCATGAAGCGTACTTTCCAGGTGCGATCGCCGTCCCAGAATCCAGGAACTCGGTAGACAGCTCCACCTGGGCCATGAAATGTAGCGATCAGTTGCACGGCTAATGGCTGACAGGAATACTGCTCACGGCCCGTGAATGTGAACTCCGATACTCGCCACTGACGAGGCTTAGAACAAACGATCTCGCATCGCTCGTCATTGCTACGCGCTTGAGCGGTATCCGCAGTGGAAGAAGTTTCCGCTCTGCACGGTGGAGCCGAACCTGTGATGGACAAGGTCAGAAGGAGTGTCGACAAAGCTCGATCGCGAATACTCATCGCCGTTATTACCAATTACGTATCTGTTGGGCCAATTGAAGTTGTACGTGCAGCAACAGCGGATGGGACGTTCAGCGTGCCACTAGAGTAGTGACGCTGTTCCTACTCCGCCGGTTTCCATGCCAATTGCCAACTCGGCATTCGGCTCGGGTGTGATAGACAACGAAGTAATGCAGTTTTCGACCACAAGAAGTCTATTGTAGTCTTAGGGCCGGCGAATCAATTATTGTCGTGTTTACTGGGGGGCGTTCGTGCGGCGATCCTCCTTAGCTGCGAGACTGATTCACCCATGGGGTGAGCCCATGGGGGTCTGTACGCGGAAGAGTGCGACAGTTATTGATTGGCGAATCCTTAGCGACTTTGCGTGATATCTCTTTGCAATTCTCGTGAGGCGTTACGCGATTCCCTATTCTCTTCGCGCCGTCGGACGAAACCCCAAACCTTATCTGATAACTTCGAACTCAGCCTTGGCAGTCAATCCGGCAGTCAGGTCCAACACGGAAACATTCCACCGGCCAAGTTCGTCATTCAAAGCGGCAACAAAATCGATGTCGAGCACGCCGTTACGGGCAGAGTAGTAGCCACTGAATTCACTGGACGCTCCCCGGCTATCGGTGATTGTGATCTCCAACGGCTGTCGACCGGAAAGCGGACCGTCCTGGTCATCTCGCATAATAACTCTGATCACCGCCGTTGTACCACACCGGATCGCTTTCACAGTCTGAACCTTCATGCTGTCGAGCTTGTGCGGGTAGAGTGCAATCATCTTGCCACCCAGTTCAGTCAATTGCACGTCGAACTTGTACCCACTACCGTCCCGGGAGACCTGAAGAGGTTTTCGTCGCAGCATATCGTAGGCGAAAAGGGCTGCGGGCTCCCATCGCTTGATGCTGACTGTAGTGGATTTCGGCAGCAGCTTGCCGAGCACGGCTTTATACTGGCCAACTCGGTCGTCGTAGGTTCGGTTGTCGTTGATTGCGACAAGATACTTGACATCCCCACTCTCAAGCATGTTAAAGAGCACTTGAGGCGACTCGCTGTCAACCTCGGGATCGACAATGCCCGCCAGTCTCTTCTTCAACTGGGCCGAATAGGCTTCCATGAATCTCTGGTCATCCAGGGCCGTGATTCCTTTGACCTTCTTCGTTTCCGCACTTTCCGGCTTCAAGTGGTCGTTCCATTCCGCATAAGTCTTATTTTCCACGATTGCATCGGCGCTGACTTTGGACCGATAGGTAAAATCGAAATCGAACGTAATCGCACCGGGTACATCCGCCCGCAAGAACTGGTCAGCAATCACAATGCCACCGCGTTCGCGAAATCGTAACACGCGGTCGTATACCGTCTGAGTCAACGTGTCGCATTGAGCCAGCACCAATACGTCGTAGTCGTCCAGACCAAACCGCTCGATTGTCTCGTCGAAGACCACATCCGCCTGTAGATGAGCCATCGCCAACACGGTATAGAAAGGATATATCTGCATGTTGCCATATCCATGAGTCGACCGCTTGGCACGATGTACGATCGAGGCAGCTGAACTCAACACGGCGATTCGGCGCGGCGCGACATCGAGAGTTGTGATCATCGGCCCGTATGGCTTGAAAACCTGCTCGGCCAGCTCTTTGATCTTTAGGCTCGTTTCATACGGAATTCGAAAATCACCCGGTTTGCCAGGCGGTGGGCAGGCGCTGGAATAGTAGTAGCCCATCATCTTCGGCGCTCGAGACAGAATGATCCAACTGGTTACGGCCACGCGCCCCGGCCCCATCAGCATCCATTCTTTTGTTGGCGCGATGGCACCCGGGTAGTTCAACAGCGTGATGGTCTGCAGAGGCGTCTGCCCCGTCGGTTTGCAGACTGCTCTAAGCGTCTCGATCGCCAGCATTAACTTCGGGTCCGGTTTGGTGTAGGTCCACGTGCTGATGACATCCATGCCCGGAAACATGTCCAATAAGGATGTGTACCGGTACGGATCATTGATCGTGATGATGTCGGACCGGTAACGGTGGACCATGTCGGCCGTCCGTTGATTGGCAACCGCCAAACCATTTCCTTGCTTAAATTTGTACTTATGGAAGAGGTACTGCCGGTCATCGTCGGCAATCACGCCTGGGGCAACAAAACGGGGTTTGCCCAACTGGTTCTCAGCAAACCCAAGCGTTCGCCTAGTCAGCTCCAAACCTGCCTTGTTGCGGTTGTTGCGAAGCTGATCAACGATTTCCGTGTTGAAAAAAGCCGTCTTGACCTGGGGATAGTCTCTTACCAGTTCCATCAACCGGCGGTTTGCCTTGTTCTGTAATCGTGCAACCGCCGGATGAAACGGATTGGCAATCTTCCCCTTGTTGTGTTCACGGACAGCCAGGTTGGTCGCATCGGGGTCGTCAATCTGACTCGGGTCGATATCGCGCAATCCACCGTTGGGACTCAAGCCCACTGCGGTTCCTTTCGGCAAGGCCGCGTCGAGCGCCCTGCGGACTCGAGCATCGTATTGTCGGCCCACGGTGGCTCGAGGAGGCCCGTTCCAGGAAGTAAACCCGTGTTCCAGGTACCATTGATTACCTCCACCGCCCCACAACCAAATCAACATCTGATCCGGCTTCGGTCTTGGGCCGAGAACAATTCGCTCGACCAGCGCTGTGCTACCTTTCACTCCCTTCCCAATCACCTAACATGTCAGCTCGTACCGACCAGACTTGATCCCGGCCGTTGGAAGACGAAACGACAGTCGACGTTCTTTGCCGGCGGGAAGCTGTCCCAGCGTCGCCGCATCGCGAACGCATCCAGCCAGTTCAACGTTCAGTGTGGCATCAGTGACCGCTTCATCGCCCGTGTTCACACATTTCACAACCAGCAGAATCTGTTCGCCCCGATAGAAGGCTCGTCGTGGGCTTTCGACGGAGAGTATTACCTTCGCATCCACGCAGATCGGATTGACGATCAATAACAACAGGCATGCGGGCAAAACGGAATATGATACAGAAACACCGAGTCGACGTATCATGGAATACTCCTTCGGTAAGAGATCCGATGCCGGCCGCCAACTCACGGCAACCATTTTCGTGGGACTCACGTTGACTGTCCTTCCATCACGATACCGGAACTAGAGTCTTACTTCGTAAGATGTGCACACCGTGCGCGCATGTTTGACGATGAATATGGAACTAGTGCCAAATCATTCATCATTGGATATTCTCTGTTGGATATTGGATAGGCAACCTATCATCCAGACAAGACCCCCACGTGGCTTGCCCGTGGGTGAATCAGTTTCGTGGGCTAGATTCTCACGTCGCTTGTCCCGGAACGCCACGTGCGATCGGGAAACAAACCCGTGACGAGCGGCCTACAAATGGCAACGATTTCATGCCGTGGAAGCCGGCGTCTGCGGCTTGGCGTTAAACATTTTCCATGCGACTTCTCCCCAGTCCCAAAGGGACGACATAGCTTCCCTTAGTCATCCGGGTCCTTACGGCCCCGGCTAGGGTTGTATGAGCCCTTCGGGCTCCGCGCGAAGCCCGGTTCCCGCAGTCCCGAAGGAACGCCCTGGACCAGATCTTCCCCAGTCCCGGAGGGACGACATAGCCCCAGCCGGGGCCGTCAGGCCCCTGAACCGGTCGACCAAACCCATTAGGCCCGAAGGGCCGACACAGTTAGGCCCCGGAACAGACCGCCCAACATACCGCGCACTGGGGCGGTGAAATGTTCGCACCCCGAGTGGGAAGCAAGCATTGTGACTCGTACGGGATTCTGGTGTGCCGGCGCTCGCGTTATGTTGTGACCGATTTGTCCACGTTAGCCGAGCGAGCTTGTCACATCCTACACTTGCCGCGGCCCTGCCGCCTTGAGTTATGGTCGTGGACCAGATTCGTATCCGCCAAAAAACACCTTCCCCGCCGAGCGGACAACGGCCTACTCAAGTCCTCGCTAGCTGACGAGACGTGCGCTCCCACGAGATAAACGCGTGGGGGGCGGGAACACACGTTATCACGGCATTTAGTATAGAAGGGTCCAACACAACGCACTTCACCCCAAGAGATGAGTACCAAACAACTGAAAAGGGCGTGGCAGTGTCATATGCCTTCCATTCCAGGTAAAATAGTCGTCGACGGCAGCTTGGTCACCTCTCGCGGCTGGCCTGATCTGCCTCACTTCCTTCCCAGGTTCCTCCAGGTACTGGCAGCCAAGTGATCAGGGCCGGGAACTTCATTCATGACAAGGCGATTCTGTCGGACCATCGAAGGCTTATTCACCAGCGAATCAGAGAGGACGTAACACCGTGAGCACCCGCTTATTCATCTGGTCGCTTACTGCCGCACTTGCTGGATTCCTGTTCGGTTTTGATACGGTCGTCCTCTCGGGTGCGGAACAGACGATCCAGAAACTATGGAGTCTGAACCCCATGCTTCATGGGCTTGCCATGAGCATGGCACTCTGGGGCACCGTGTTAGGAGCGTTGATCGGTTCCTGGCCCACCGACCACATTGGCCGAAAGAAAACGTTACTCGGGATCGGAATTCTCTATTTCGTTTCAGCGATCTGGTCCGGTTTGGCAACGGATGTGAACTCGTTCATGATCGCCCGTTTCATTGGCGGTCTTGGTGTTGGTATTTCGACAGTAGCAGCACCACTTTTCATTTCCGAAATCTCACCGGCTCAATACCGTGGCCGACTGGCCGGGATGTTCCAGTTCAACATCGTCTTTGGCATCCTTATCGCATTTGTTTCGAACACATTTCTCGGCGGAATCGGCGAAGATGCGTGGCGATGGATGCTTGGGGTCGAGGCTGTACCGGCACTGATATACGGCCTGATGTGTTTTGGACTACCCGAAAGCCCACGATGGCTGATTGGCAGGAAGGAGGATCGCGAGGGGGGTGTCGCCGTACTGCGGCTTATCCATCCGGAGGCATCCGAGGCTGAGATCGAGTCGAAAGCAGATGAGATTGCGGCCGTCTCACACGACTCAGCCAGTGCCGGCGGTTTCTGGAGTGTGCGACTCAGAACACCGATCCTACTGGCTTTCTTCATCGCTTTTTTCAACCAACTGTCCGGCATCAACGCAGTGCTGTACTTCGCGCCTCGCATCTTCGAGCTTACAGGCCTGGGTGAAAAAACTGCCTTACTGCAGTCGGTCGGCATTGGCGTAACCAACCTGATTTTCACGTTTGTGGGCCTTTGGCTGATCGACCGTCTTGGGCGCCGCACATTGCTTTATGTCGGCTCGCTCGGCTACATCGCGTCGCTCGGACTTTGTGCCTGGGCGTTTTTTACCGAGACATACAGCATCGTCCCGGCGTGCATTTTCGCCTTCATCGCGGCCCATGCCGTGGGCCAGGGTGCGGTCATCTGGGTGTTTATCGCTGAGATTTTTCCAAATCGGCACCGCGCTCAAGGCCAGTCGCTCGGCAGCTTTACACACTGGATCTTTGCGGCTCTCCTGACACTTCTCTTCCCGTCGATGGTGACCGCGTTTGCTCCTGGCGCAGTCTTTCTATTTTTCTGTTTTATGATGGTTCTCCAACTAATCTGGGTAAAGGTCATGGTTCCCGAAACAAAGGGCCGGCCGCTGGAGGAAATCGAACATGAAATGGCCGTGTTGCCATGAGAACACTCGTGAAGCTGTCACTTGGTAAAGCCTTATCAAGTGATGCCACACAGCAAACCACCCACAAGATAGAAAAGCGAGCCCCCCATGCTTAAACTGGCCAAAGCAACTTGCATCAGCGTACTTGCGCTCATTTCCTACAGCTGTTGTTGGGCGGCGAATGATATCGTTATCGCCAACTTCGAGTCGGCCAGCTATGGGGACTGGAGAGTCGAGGGTAAGGCCTTTGGCACGGGTCCGGCTAAGGGCACACTCGGCGGGCAAATGCAAGTCACGGGTTTTGAAGGCAAGGGGCTCGTCAACACGTTCCTCGGCGGCGACCGGCCAACCGGCAAGTTGACTTCACCTGAATTCACAATCGAGCGAAACTACATCCGGTTTCTGATCGGTGGCGGTGGGCATCCCGGTCAAACCTGCATGAACTTGCTGATTGACGGCAGGATCGTCCTTACCGCCACCGGGCCCAACACCCAACCTGGCGGCAGCGAGTTTCTCAACTGGACAAACTGGGATGTTAAACAATACAAGGGAAAAAGAGCCGTCATTCAGATCGTTGACGACGCCTCCGGCGGCTGGGGACATATCAATGTTGATCAAATTTTGCAAAGCAACACGCAAGCTAAGAAGAAACCTTTTGTCGCTCCGCCGAGCCACAACATGAAAAACCCTCATCCGGACAACATCCAGGAACTTCAGATCACAGGCAAGTACATCATCTTCCCCGTATCGAACAAGGGACAACGGGGCCGGATGACGATCACCGTTGGCGACCAACTTGTCCACAATCTCGACTGCGATTTTCCATCCGACAAAAACGCCATCGACTGGTGGACGTACCTCGACATGTCCGAATACGTTGACAAGAAAGCCAAAGTTATCGCTAAAGCGAATCCTGACATCTGCAAAATGTTCCAATCCAGCAACGAGATCCGTCACCTCAAGCCGCTCTACACGGAAGCATTGCGCCCTCAATTCCACATGAGCCAGATGCGAGGCTGGAACAATGACCCGAACGGGATGTGCTACTACGACGGACAATATCACTTCTTCTGGCAGTGCAATCCGGCAGGTCACAACTGGGCCAATATGTATTGGGGACACGCAACAAGCCCCGACATGGTCCACTGGACCGAACACTACCGGGCGCTCCGCTGCTTCGGCGACCATGTCACGAACCGTCATCCGAAGATGGCTGTGAAGAACTGCTATTCGGGCAGCGGCAACGTCGACGTGAACAACACAGCCGGCTGGCAAACAAGCGATGCCAAAACGATGGTCCTCGCATTCACCGACACCGGTTGCGGTGAATCGCTTGCCTACTCCAACGACCGCGGAAACACTTGGACCTATTACGTAGACAATCCTGTGATCCAGCATTCCGGCCGTGATCCGAAACTAATCTGGTACAAGCCGGAAAATCACTGGGTGATCGCCGTTTTTGACGAGGACCCGAAGGCCGGTCGGGGTATTGCCTTCTATACGAGCACGAATCTGAAGCAGTGGACACTCACGAGCAAGCTGTCGGGCTACTTCGAATGCCCCGAAATCTTTGAATTGCCGGTTGACGGCGACCCAGCGAGAACCAAGTGGGTGATTTTCGCCGCGGACGCTCAATATGCGATCGGACAGTTTGACGGCAAGACGTTCAGACCGGACCACGAGGGAAAACACCGTCTCCACTGGGGTGCCTATTATGCCTCGCAATGCTTCAACAACAGCCCCGACGGTCGTGTTGTTCAGATCGGCTGGGCACGTATCAAAATGCCCGGCATGCCATTCAACCAGACGTTCACCGTTCCAACGAACCTGACGCTACACGCAACGGAAGACGGCATCCGGATGTTTGCCCAACCAATTAAGGAGCTTGAACAGCTTCGCAAACCGAATCCAAAAGTGGCCGAACACAAGGAGCTAACGGCCAAATCGCCTGCGGTTCGGTTTGACGTGAAGGACCAACTCTTCGATATTGTTGTGCGACTGAAGCAGGGAACTGCGTCGAAGGCCGTTCTCCGATTCGGCCAGAATGTGGCGACTTACGATTTTGTCGGCCAAAAGCTTGACGAAATGCCGTTGACAATGAAAGAAGGCAGAGTCACATTCCGTCTTCTTGTTGACCGTCCTATGTACGAGTTGATCGGCGGCAGTGGCGTTTGCAACAAGACCAGTGCCCGCCACGATCAGGGCAAACCGATCGGCACGATCTCGCTGACTGCGGTAGGGGGTTCGCTGACTGTCGAGTCGTTCGAGATTTTCAGGATGACGTCCGCATGGGAGTCTGAGGCGGAACGAGCCCATCACCACGGACGACATGCACGCTGACAAACCGTAGGCATCCCCCTTTCTCCGGACTCCTGCGTCAAAGCAATCCAAGCAGCTTCACATCGGGCATTACAAAACGGTCACCGTATATCAAACGCACTATATTCCGCATTCGCGCAGGTAGCTGACACTACGCGTCAGGATCTCTTCTTCCCCGATAATCTCAAGTGTGGAGCTAGCGATGTCGCAATCTTTCAGCACATCGCAGACACCTTGGATGTCAATCACACCGTCCCCCAAAGCGATGGTCGAGAAACCACATCCATACAAGGTGCCTCGCTTCGTTTCCCATTCGGCTTCGAGGTCCTTCCAATGAATGTGATGGATCTTGTCTCTAAACACCCGGGCCATTTCAACAGGATCCGCCCCACCGAGCCAGGAATTTCCCGTGTCCAGGTTCACTCCAAGAGAGTCGGGGTTCCCCAATCGATCGAATACGTCCTGCAGCCCCTTAATCGTGTCCGTGATCGGGCCGTGTGGTTCCAACAGAATGCTGACTCCAAAGTCCTCGGCCATCTTCACCGGTGTATGGAGTTTTTCCGCCATGATGAACACCTGCTCGTCGTAGGACAGGCTCTTTGCCCATGGCGACCGTGGATCCGTATCCGTTGTGATCACTTCCGTGATACCGATCGCGGCTGCAAATCGAACGGCCTTCATGATCTCGGCAGTCCCGTAAACCCCCGGATTACTGGGCTCCAGCAATCCTGCATGGGCGCAAACGGTTGACGGAGTAATCCCATATTTCTCGAACAAACGTTTCACCTCGAATGGATTTTCATCCAAACTAACGGTCGGTGAGAAACCGGCAGTTCCCAACATGCTGCCGCCCGCATTCGTATCGGTGATGTCGGCACAGTCGAATCCCATTTCCCTGGCTCGCTGCAGCTGCTTTTCAACACTGGCAAATGGCTCAATCAACAAGAATAGGCCGATGTTCATATCGCGACTCCTCACTTGGCGGTCGATTGGGGATTGAATTGTTACAGTATCTTTGATTGAGAATAGCGTATCTTAGCGTGTTCATCAAAGCCAGCATGATTTGCCGGATTCGCATTTATGTAACTGTTTAGCCGTCTGCAGTTGGATTTGTATTTCGCTGCTGTTTTTTCGGCGGATCGACCCCAACGGCCTTGTGCCGTTGGTGAGCGAGTCTATTGAGCTAAGGCCGGCATGTCATGTCATGCCGACGGCCGCTCCCTCCCCGCCGCCAAAGGCGGCGGGGAGGGAGCGGAAAGGGGGTTTTCATCACATGCTTTTTAGCTCGAGAGACTTATTCACCCATGGGACAAGCCCATGGGGGTCCTTCGACCAACGT
>JAJSAJ010000994.1 GCA_024274855.1 Planctomycetota bacterium
GCGATGATGATCGGCCTGGTATCCGATTTGATTTCATTCAACCGGCAGTTGATCGAGAGCACACTGGAAAAGGTACGTCACCTTGAAACAACCCTGGCCGCTCAGGGGGCGGAAGTTCAAACGCTTCCATCTGATTCCGAATGGCCCGCCGTTCTGAGTTTGCCCGAGGCAAGACCACGAGTACACAAGAGTACGGAGAATGGGGCAAGCGAAGTGGCGTAGCGTCTCGATCAGGATCCAGGTTCTGCTCTCACGTGTCCCGACGACCGCACGGGTCAGCGTCGGTCTTGCGAAACCGGCCGAATCCATGAGAGCAGACGAGTTAACGAGTCTGGCATCCATTCCGGCAATGTTCCCTTGCCGTTTACATTGCCGTGCGACCATCAGTCGGCGCGAGGCAGCAAAGAGCGAAGGTTAAACCATGATATTGGACTGACAGAAACTTCGATAGCTGAACTAGTTTTTGCGAGGAATATGGATGAACAGGGCTCTGGTGACCGGCGCCGGTGGATTCATTGGCAGCCATCTTGTTGGACGGTTGGTGCAAGAGGGCGTCAAAGTGCGCGCTCTGGTCCACTACAACAGCCGGAACTCGCCTGGAAATCTTACATTCCTGCCTTCATCGATCAGAGCAGACATTGACATGATTGCGGGAGACATCCGCGATCCGTTTTTCGTTCAGACGGCGGTCAAGGAAGTTGACACGGTATTCCATCTTGCCGCATTGATCGGGATCCCCTACTCATACGTTGCCCCACGCCACTATGTCGATGTCAACGTGTCTGGGACCATCAATCTACTACACGCGTCCGTCGAGCAAGGTGTCACGCGATTCGTTCATACTTCGACTTACGAGACGTATGGAACCGCCCGATATGTACCGATCGATGAGGCTCATCCGTTGCAAGGTCAATCGCCCTATTCGGCAAGCAAGATCGGCGCCGACAAACTAGCCGAAAGCTACTTCACTTCATTTGGCTTGAATGTTGTTGTCGTCCGACCGTTCAACGCATACGGGCCACGTCAGTCGGCCCGCGCGATCATACCAACGATCATCAGCCAGGTTCTGGCCGGTTTTGAGACAATCCGTCTGGGGTCGCTCACGCCAATCCGGGACCTCACGTTTGTCACCGACACCGTGCGTGGCTTCATTGCCGCCGCGAAAGCCGAGGATGTCGTCGGCAGCGTGATCAACATCGGTTATGGTCAAGGCGTTTCGATTGGCGAGCTTGCCGAGAAGATCATTGCGATGTGTGGTTCTTCCGCGCGTATCTGTTGCGACCAGACGCGTATTCGGCCGGCCAATAGCGAGGTTCTTCGGCTGATCTGCGACAACAATCGCGCCGCACAGTTGCTTGGGTGGAAACCATCCGTGTCGCTCACCAAAGGGTTGGAACGCGTTATCGCGTTCATTAAAGAGCATCCATACCTCTACGACCCGCACGCATATAGTGTTTAGGAATTGCGTTTATGAAAGCGGTCATTCTAGCCGGTGGCAAAGGTACTCGCTTGGCACCCTACACGGTCGTCTTGCCAAAGCCCCTGATGCCGGTGGGCGAGCGGCCTATTCTGGAGATCATTCTCCAACAGCTCAAGCATGTCGGCATCACCGAGATTGTCGTTGCCGTGGGGTATTTGGCCGAGTTGCTTGAAGCCTATTTCGGCGACGGTCGTCGTTTTGGCGTTCACATTACATATTCGCGAGAACCAGAGCCGTTGGGAACAGCAGGCCCCTTGGCACTGATTGATGGACTTGACGAGACATTCCTCGTGATGAACGGTGATTTGTTGACCACATTGGACTATCGTCAGCTGATTGCACACCACCATCAAACAGATGCGATCTGCACGATTGCGATGTACCGTCGCGAGGTCCAGATTTCACTTGGCGTTATGAAAGTCGATTCCGCGAATCGGCTGGTCGACTATGTCGAGAAGCCAACATATGACTTCCAAGTCAGTATGGGGGCATATGTTTTCAGCCCCGAGATTTTGCAGCACATCAGCCAGGGGCAGTATCTGGATTTTCCCGACCTTGTCAAGAACCTGTTGCGTGACGGTTATGTGGTCAGCGGCTTTCCATTCGATGGCTACTGGTTGGACATCGGCCGCCACGATGATTATGCCCAGGCGATGGCTGATTTTGAAAAAATGAAGCACGAACTCATTGCAGATAATTGACTTTTGACGCGGCCGTTGGCCGCAGACAAATTGTGTAACTGTTTCGCCAAATGGAGGAGAATGGTCATCGAGGGCCCCCCCACGCGCTTGTCCCATGGGTGAATAAGTTTCGCACGCTAACGTGATGTGGTGAAATACCCCTTCCCGCTCGCTCCCCGCCGCCAAAAGCGGCGGGGAGCGAGCGGGGGCTTTGGAGTGACATGTTGCTCTTTAGCTCAATAGACTCGCTCACCAACGGCACAAGGCCGTTGGGGTCGATTAACCGCAAAAACAGCTGTGAGATACAAATCCTACTACAGACAGCTAAACAGTTACCAAATTGTTAAACGGACAACATGCGTGCACGGTGCTCGGCTCAAAGCCAATACGTGTATCGACCCTCCTCACGGTGACGGAGAAACAAGGATGAAATCGGCAAAGTCCGACCACCGGCAACACCGGATTGATGGCATGGCAAGAGAACCGGCGGGAGAGACCGAGTCGGCTCGGCGACGTTCCACACGTTCGAAACAGGCTGTTGCTGGTTGCGCGGGATCTCTTTTTCGAAAACAAGTGGCTCTTGACGAGGCAAATACGGAACAACAGCTCAAGGTGCCCGTCGCGCCACGTGTCCTGATGCTGACAACCAGTTTCCCGCGTTGGACGAGCGATCAATCGGGCAGTTTTGTGGCGGACCTGGCCACCAGCTTGCGACAGGATCAGCATTGTCAGGTAACGGTGATTGCGCCGGCAGCATTCGGGCTACCGACCCGAGATGAAATTGGGGGCGTCACGGTCCGCCGGCTTCGCTATTTTTGGCCGGCCGGTTGGCAACGGCTTGCGTACGGCGCCGGCGTGCCGTGGAATCTGAAACGCAGTCTGATCGCCAAAATCAACGTTCCGTTTCTCTTGGCTGCCTATCTGTGGACGCTGGTCACCATCGGTCGACGCTTCGACGTCATTCATTCTCACTGGGCCGTCCTTGGCGCACTCGGGGTCGTGACCCGGTTTATTCATCGTCGGCCTATTGTCGTCACTGCACATGGTAGTGACATCAATCCACGTGTTGCCAGCCGTCTGATTCGTCGCGTCTCCGCTTTTGCCATCCGTCACGTCGATGCGGTCGCCACACCGTCCCGCGAATTTCTCGGGCTCTGTAAGCAGGTGTGTCCAAGAACTGATCACCTTCACTTCATCCCCAATGGTGTCGGAGTCCCAGATCGAAATGCGGTCGATGCCCGTCGCCTGCGAAAAGCCGCACGCGGAGAGACGAGGATAATTACTGTCGGGCGGCTGATTCCAGAACGAAAACATGACTTGCTCGTGCGCGCCGTTGCGACCCTCGCTTCGGATTGCCCCGATTTGGAACTGACGATTGTCGGTGACGGTCCAGAACGGGCTGCGCTTACTGAACTCGCGGACCAGTTGGGGCTGAATGTCCATTTCACTGGCCAGATACCGACCGTCGATGTGTCCGAGTATCTCCTGGAATCGGATCTTTATGTGTCACCTACACTGATCGATAATTTTGGCACGGCGGTGGTCGAA
>JAJSAJ010000995.1 GCA_024274855.1 Planctomycetota bacterium
GTAGCTGTCTATTGTGTACGCAGGCCTTGAGCATAACTTCGGCCGATGCTCAAGCGACATTTGCCCGACGCGCCGGGGAGGGACACGAACTTCGACGTTGCGCCCATCGATTAAGAATCGATTTTTGTGTCCCATGCTTGCCCGCTGGGCAAGTGTGCTGACCTGGCATGAGGGAAGGACTTATGACCCATTCTCTCAGCGCAGCATGTAAGGTGAGCAGTTTTTCGCTGCCTTGTTCAATCGTTTTTTGACGGTCGCGAGAGAGTGCGTCTCGCGAGTTGAAACCACGCCCCTATGCGGGTTGGGGTTGGTCGACATCGAGAATGATGCGGTCCAAGAGAGACCGCTTTTTCGCATCCGGTGGGGAGCGGCTCAAACCGGCTGCCTTCGCTTGATCGGTGAAGCAACTCCGGCCGCAGTCCGCCCAACGTTGGACCTCAGCAATGACGTTATCCAACGTGAACTTGCTTAGCTGCTTGCCTAACGTGCGAAGAACGCTCGCGATGATCGTCTGGCGCTTGGCGCCGTTAGGTGTCTTGTTGGTGCGGCCTGTAGCGCGTCGCTGAGCGTCGTCGCGCAGCTCACGCTCGGAAGGATTGTTATTGCCCTCGACACCATCGGTCGTCACGAACACAAACAGTTCTTGCACCAACATCAGACGCATGATCTCATTGACCAGACGCCGATAATCGCCTTCGACTCCCTCCGCCTCTTTGGTTTCATCCACCCAGCGTGCGCCACATAGGGCGAGCAGTTCGTCGTCCAGTTCCGCGACTTTGGCGAGGCGGCCCGCATCACCGAAACGCTGATCTTTGGCAATGCGTTTCGCCCTGCGGTAGATCGCCAGCAAGGAGTCAGTGAACTCGCGGTACGTTTTATTTTCGGGAGCCTGAAGCGTCAGCTTAATGGCTTTGCGAAGCAGATGAGCCCAGCACTTCTGCGACTTGTTGAAATCCTGATAGATGGCAGCGTCATCACTAACGAGAACGCCGTTGAACGTCGCTTTGTCAATGATCTGCTGAAGCGTCTGACCGTCTTTGTGGACGCCGTAGAACATCACCGTCAGCGTATCGGTCAAGAAAGTCCAAACACTATTGATGCTCCAGCCCGTTTCGTCGCAGTAGACGACGGCCGAATTGGCCAGCAGCATGCAGAGTGTATCGAACTCCGCCTCCCAACTGCGAGCAAGTTGATGGAGCAGCGAGTTGGCCTGCGATTTCGTGAGCGAAAGACCCTGAAAGAAACCCAGCACCTGACAAGCTTTATCTATTGACAGACCCAATGTATAGACTTCATAGGCCAAGGCGATCAGAATTTCCATCCCGTACTCACCGCGGCCGGGCACGCCTGGTGGTTGACCGTAGCTGTTGCCATGGCGATAGACTTCATAGGCGATCAAGATCGCTCGGCCGTCCTCCAACCGCCAGGCAACTCGCGTGTGAGAAAGATTGCAGTCCTCGGGATCGAAGTCTTCGGGATAGACCTTTTCCGTACGAGCAGCCTTAGCAATTTTCTCTGCGGTCGTGAGTCTTCCCTTGCGCTTCGGAGGTTTCCGCTGTTGGGGTCTTCCCTTTTTCTTCGCCTGGCGTTTCTCTTCCGCTTCAACCGAGTAGGATTCATCCAACCGTTCCGTTGGATTCTTCTTGACCTGTTCCTTCAGTTTTTCGACTTCTCCTTCGAGTTCATCGATCCGCTTCTGTTGTGAACCGATCACATCGACCAATCGATCGAGTTCAATCGTTCCCGCACCAGGGCGATTGCGCGATAATAGGTAATCTGCGATAACAGGCGAAGCACTGGCAGCCGATTCCGTTTTCGGCTCGGCAGTGCAATAAGACGGTCCCGCTTGAAAAGGATTTCGCCATGCCCTTGTCTGCCTCAATCGCCGA
>JAJSAJ010000996.1 GCA_024274855.1 Planctomycetota bacterium
GGCGAAAGATCAGTCGAACAGCTTCGTGATCGCTCATGTCCCGAGCTTCTTCGGAGGTGATCAATCCGCGAGCCACCGCCTTCTCTTTCAGCTTTGCCACGTCGATACCGGCCCCGTCGTCCTGAATGGATATATTCACCTTACCCGCCTGATGAAAGGCGCGGAGCACAATCGAGCCCACGACCGGCTTACCGGCCGCGGATCGCTGCTCGGGATGCTCGAGGCCGTGGTCCATCGAGTTGCGAATCAGGTGCGTCAGCGGGTCGCTGATCGCTTCGATAATCGACTTGTCCAGCTCAACATCACTCCCTTCCACCTTCAGGCTGCACTGTTTGTCCAATCTCTTGCTAAGGTCGCGCACCACACGCGGGAAACGGTTGAAGACGCTTCCAACAGGCTGCATACGGGCCTGCATAATCGTCTCTTGAAGCTCGCTGGTCACCTGATCGACTCGCGCCGACACTGCTTCGAGATTCCCTTCGGTCGATGAGTTCAACTCTTGTAGCAACTGATTTCGCGAAAGGACCAGTTCGCCGGCCAGGTTCATCAGGCTGTCGAGTACACTGACCGACACCCGAATACTCGTCTCGTGGGACATTGCACCGCCCGACGTAGCAGGTCTTGGACTGTTGCTTCGCGGCCGGGGTAGAGACGCGGGCGTCGACGGTTGGACTTGCGTCACGGGGGGCTCTGGCAGAGCGTCTGCCACCGATTCCACGCTGTTTGAAGGGGGTGTCCCGGATACCACCGACGGTGATTCAATCGGTGTGATTACGTCCGGCGAGGGCTTCGCGCGGCGAGTGCGTGGAGTTGCCGTTTTTTTGCCTGCCTTCTTTACCGGTTTCTTCCGACTGCTTGTTGTGGCCGCTTTTCGAGTTGACCGCCGAGTGGATGAGCCGGTTGACTTCGAGGCCGTTGATTTCGAGGTGGATTTGCGTCCCGACTTCGGCCGTACGCCCGATTTTCGTGGCTGTGTCTCTTCAGCGGTCTGGACCGACTCGGTGCTCGGGGAAGCATCCTCGGCCAATTCGCCAGCCACAATCTTCTCGAGCAAGGCGATATGTCCGGAAATATCGACGTCATTGGAGTGATCAATGTCCTCGATCATTCCGGTGAGTGTGTCGGACGCTTTCAGAAGTACATCCGTCACCAAAGCGTCGGGAACCAATTCTGCGTTGCGAACGAGATTCAGGACCGTCTCGAGCTCGTGAGCGCGTTTCCCCAATGCGGTGAAGCCGAGTAATCCGGCGGCTCCCTTGATCGAATGCACTGCCCGAAACACCTCGTTGACCAACCGCACATCGATTTCCGCACCGTTGGCCTCAATAGTCAGAAGCTGGTTCTGCACATCACTCAAATGCTCACGGGACTCGATCACGAATTCGTCGATGATCTCCCGATCGTCCATTGACATGTCGGTACCTCTGTGCTGCGGATCTCGAAGGGCGGTGAGGTCTTAATGAAGCTGAGCGTCCAGTGGGTAAGATTCATCTGTGGGGCCGCGCGATAGCTCGGATCCGGTTTGCCGCACAGACACTCGGGACGAACGATGGTGGGTATCTCAAGACTCAACGGCAAGAGATGTGAAACGCGTTACGTGTCGCCATGACGGTTGACGGATACCCTGGATTCGAGCGGTGCGAGTCTCAGGAACGCAACAGTGCAAAACCATACGTTTTGTTACTAACCGAGGCGAAACGACGGATGGGATGCAGGTGGAAATCGGACGCTCGATGAACGGGTGAAGACGATCTTGTGGGTCGCGCCGGTTTTGACGGTGCTAGATTGCAGCCCGTGGAAAGGTCTTCATGGGGCAACCATGGTTACCTGCCAAACGGGTCACGAAAAACGCTGGGCCGATACACAAGTATGTCCTAGGCTTATAGAAGGAACGTTGCGCCATGGCTCCGATGCCAGACGCGAACCGGATGACCGAAACCCGCAGGCAGCATGTCTCAGACAAAACAGACAAAACAGCCAAACAAGACATCGGAGGAATACCTATCATGAGTGCGCGCGTGCTGATTGCAGACGACTCCGGAACAATGCGAAAGATCATTATCCGGTCACTCAATGCGATCGGCGTTACGGAAATCACGGAAGCAGCCGACGGTGCCGAGGCGCTGCTCAAGTTCCACGAAGATCAATTCGACCTGGTCCTGACAGACTGGAATATGCCTAATAAGACCGGTCTCGATGTCATTGAGGGAATTCGTGCGGCCGGATCGGACGTTCCGATCGTCATGATAACGACCGAAGCGGAAAAGCGGCGCGTTCTGGATGCTATTCGAGCCGGCGTCACGGACTACCTGGTCAAGCCGTTTGAACAGACCGACCTTCGGGAAAAAGTGGAACAGTTCGTCAACTGATTGAAACCGATCGTGAAGGTTCGACACAACGGGATGGCAAGGCATGAACGTCGAGTACATCAACCCTTTTGTTGCTGCAACGGTCAACGTGTTCGGCACGATGCTTTCGTGTCCGTTGACTCGAGGCAAGATCCTTGTCAGGCAACAAGATCAGCCGGAGTACGCCATTAGCGGGCTGATCGGCTTGACCGGCAGCGCGACCGGTCTGGTCGTCTTGAGTATTGACCAGAATCTGACGTTCCGTGCCGCGGAAGTATTATTGGGCGAAAAAACCACGACGATTACGGCCGACGTGGTCGATATGGTCGGCGAGCTTGCCAACATGATAGCGGGGGCCGCAAAGGCCGACCTGGCGGAATTCGATCTGAGTGTCAGTCTACCAACCGTTATCGTCGGAACGAATCACGTAATTGGTTTCCCATCCACGGCCCGTCCTATCTGCATTCCCTTCGAATCATCATGGGGCCCACTCTGTCTTGAGGTCAGCCTGGTAACGCAGCCGCAACCTGTCGCTGTGGGGCCTTAGGATTCGCCAATCAATAAC
>JAJSAJ010000997.1 GCA_024274855.1 Planctomycetota bacterium
AGACAAACTTCTCGATTTCGCTCCGCTCAATCATGCCGTGCCGATCGATTCGTTCGCTGTAACGCAAGGTAATGCGAGTACCTGCCGGGCCGTGTACTTTCAAACGAACCCATCCTGCGATATTCTGCCCCATGTCAAAGACGAAAACACCTGGTCGAGGTTCCGTGAACTTGCTCGGCTTGATGGTCTCCGTGACACGAATCGGCGGCATGACTTGTGGGCTCAGTCGACCTTCCGGACCCGTAACTTGCTCGACCGGCTGCCAATGTGAATCGTCAAAACCGGGAGAGTCCCAGCCGGGTTGGCACAATCGAGAATCATACACCTCGCCCGCTCGAATACTGTCAAGCACGATTGGTCCCGTTGATGCTCGCCACGATTGGTCACTGACAATCGTCTGGATCGTACCATCTGCCAGTTCGATGCGCAGGTGCAACAGCATCGTGGGAAACCTGCGCCACGAGGCCATGTCAAAGTCCCACGTTGCACGCGTGAACATGTTGTACCAGCCGTTGCCAAGCATCACGCCAATCGCATTGTCTCCCTGCTTGAGTTGCTGACTAACGTCGTGGGTCACATAGAGTATGCGACGGTCATAACGGGTAAATGCGGGATCCAGGACGTGATTGCCGACTTTCTTACCGTTGATATGTAACTCGTGATACCCCAGTCCACAGATGTATGCCGTTGCGTTGCGGATCGGTTTGTCGATGCGGAAAGACTTCCGCATAAGTGGACTCGAAGCTCGTTGAGACCAACCAACGCGCGGCCCGGGTTGTGGAGTGCCCCACTTTCCCTGATCAACCGGAGCGACGATCGTGGCCGGGGCCCATGCCTTGTCGTCGAACGAATCCTTGAACCATTCTTTTCCGCCTTTGGTCGACGTTCGCCATTGATGGTCGGTTGCCAGGATGACTCGTTTGCCATTGGATAACTGAACGACTATTTTGGCGGCGAGCCCGCCCGACTCGGATGTCGCCTGCGGAATGTCAAATGCAAGCACGTTGCTTCCTGGCCTCAAACGCGAAGTGAGCTCGACTTCATAGGCACGTTTCCACGGCTGACTGCTTGGCGCACTCTTGCTGGCCTGAAATCCGTTGACAAACAGACGGTACGGCTGTGTCGACGCGACCGAAGCGTACGCCCACGTGACGTAGGCATCCTTGGGTAAATCGAAAACTCGCCGAAAGAAATGAACTGAGCCGGTCTGGACAGGTGCGGGAAGTGTCCAGATCCACGATGCGTCGTCCAGTTTCAATTGCTCCGCCGCGTGCCCTTTTGGGACCTCGCGCTTCAACGGTTTTACATAGCTGAGCCACTTGGCCTGCCACTGGGCGGGGTCCAGTATTCCCATTGACCAGAATGCCGGTTGACTCCAATCCGATCGATGCCCATCCTGATCCCATACGCGCACTTTCCAGTGGCACTTGTCGTGCGACGTCAACGTCGTTCCCGCATACGGAATCTGAATCGACTGACTCGACGAGACTTTGCCACTGTCCCAAAGATCGCCTCGGTCTTGGGCGAGTAACTCGTGTTGGC
>JAJSAJ010000094.1 GCA_024274855.1 Planctomycetota bacterium
CCGGAAACAACTGAGCCGCCAATCCGTCGACAGGATATATGGTTCTTGACTCGCCTCGCATGGTCGTGTCGGCCCGCATCGATATGCCGGAGTGCCGGTCAATGGACTCCGGTGAGGTGAAGCCCTGTCTTGATCCAGTTTCTTACGGTATCCCCAGCCAGCCACATCTGGTGCCGCAACTGGGCCGTGGTTACTCGAGGAACAACACGATAATCGACAAGCGTACAGGGCTTTGCCTGCCAACTCTCCTTGTAAGGCTCGTCACCTCGCAGAAAATCCAGCGTCTGATACCCGTCCGCAATCAGCTGTTTGATCAGAGCGATATGCATGACAGTCCCCGGGCTGCTTTCACCCGCCTGCGTGTCGATACCACCCAAATAGTCACACATCGTGTCACCACTTGCGACACAGAACTCGGCAGCAACCGGCCGACCATCCAACTGTAACACGTAGAGGCCAAGCAAACCTTGGGCAAATAGCTGTTCCGCCGCATCGCGGAGGAACTTCGCAAAAACAGCGCTGGCAAAACACCCGGGAAGCCCTTGTTCATGACAGCGTCGTTGATGCAAATCAATCAACACATCCATCTGAGGTTGCACCTGATCACGCTTCTCGACCCGAACAAGACGAATCCGTCCGTTGTCCGCATAGCGACGTTCCACGCGACGCAGATTCTTTCTTCGGTTCTTGGACATTGTTCCGTAAAGCTCGTCCCAACTGTCCGGAAGGTCCAGCTGCCAACAATTCATCGCGTCACGACGCACGACATGGCTGCCCGCCTCTTTCAAGTGTTGAAACAAACGGGGCATCAACGTGTCGTCGCCACGGATGGAATCCAGGGCAAGGAGGTCCCATCGCTGATTCGCCTCGCAATGGCCATTCGCCCCGTCCATCAGCCACCGACTCAATGATTCGGCTACTTCCTCTTCGTATTCCTGCGTCGCAAGAACGCTCAGATAGTCTGAACAGACTTCCCCATTACCGAGCGGTCGAATCACACGCCCATGCCGAACCGTCGCTTCCAGATACCACGGAGCGAGCCCCACAACCTCATCGTGGTCGTTCGCGACCCGCAGCACAAACAACTCGCGGCCGACTCCATAATGCCGCCACCACGCGTGGAGCCATGCAGAATGGCGAAATGCCACCGACCGGGTCATGCAGTCCCAAGCGACCGAGACACTTTCGAGATCCTTTGAATCTGCAACGTGTGTGATGTGCAACATAGTCTTCGGACCAAGTTCAGTCGGCTAATCGACGAACCCCAATAGAGTTTTCCTCGATGACATACGCAAACAGTGGGCACATCGATTGCCCAAGAAGCTTCAACCTGGGCCTCCGACTCTCAACTCTTGGTCACAGACGCGGGAAAGCAAGCGTTTGCGTTTTCCACTCTATCGCTTTGCGACCATCATGCCGATCATGCAGCCATGGACGGCTCGGCCGCTCGGCTCTTTCGCACACCGACTCTCTCCGCGTGCATCTGCGCGGATCGAGTCCCGCAGTTTGTAACGATTCCTCATACTCGGATGTTGCAAAATGGCAACATGCCGGCAACCGGTGCCTTGGCCAGCCGATTCCAGCCACGATCGGTCGCCGCGGCAGGCGTTGCGTAAGGTAAAGTTGAAGCAGAAATTGCCCGCGGATCTCAAGGTTTAGGATTCGCCAATCAATAACTGTCGCACTCTGTCCGCGTACAGACCCCCATGGGCTCGCCCCATGGGTGAAATCAGTCTCGCAGCCTAAGGAGGATCGCCGCACGAACGCCCCCCGTAAACACGGCAATAATTGATTCGCCGGCCGATCGGCGTTCCGAATCGACGCAGTGTTGCGACATTGTGAACAAACCGATTTCCGCACTCGCCGCCAGGTCCACGGATGAAACTACTGGCCCGAGTCATCAACCCGATTTCGTCGCACCTGGTGCGAACCAAGACCGGCCGGGACGGTGCCGAGCAAAAGCGAGACAGACCATCAACCGTGAGAATTTGAAATGCGCCAGAACCAACAGGCTACTGACGTCCTGTCAATTGTGATCCGAATACTCGCCGCACATCCCAAGCGATGGCTGATTCGAACAGTGATCGTCACGGCATTGGCTGTCGCGTTCGCGTCACATTACCAGCCCGCATGGGAAGCGACCCAGACACTGACCGTTCGAAATGAGGCGACACTCAACGAAGACCGATACCGACAGCCGGATGAAATGCAATCGCTAAAGAACATCCAGGAAACCATCTTGGAACTGGCCAGAAGCTCCGATGTCGTTGCGGCCGCCATGCGCCATGTCGAACAAGTGAAGGACAGTCGACACGACTCGCAATGGCCAACAACCGAAGATATCGAAACGATGCAAGATCATATTCAGCTCAAACCACCCAAAGGAGCCGAATATGGAACGACCGAGCTGTTCTACTTGAAAGTCAC
>JAJSAJ010000998.1 GCA_024274855.1 Planctomycetota bacterium
GCCCCATTGTGGTCGAAAACGACCCGTTTTTGCGATTCCCGGAGGATTGGACGGTTTGACACCCCTCACTTTGTGTTGCATCATACGAACGGGCCAACTGCGGGTACGCCAAGATACCGGCATTCACAACGAATAGTCCTTCGGATTTCACGCCCATTTTGGCCTTGGGAGAAGATCATGTACACACTGTTTTTTGTTTGCGCCACGATCGGGGGCGCCGTTTTTCTGTTCCAGTTTCTGATGGCCGCATTAGGCGCTGGCATGGACGCGGTCGACATTGGGGATGGCATGGACACGCCGGATGGCCTGGACATGTCGCATGATGTCGGCATGGGTCACGACGTTACGGACTCGCAGGGTGAGGTACTTGATCACGGTTCAACGTGGTTTTTCGGCGTCTTGACGTTTCGAACGGTTGTATCGGCTTTGTTGTTCTTCGGGCTTGCGGGGATTGGAGGGTTGGAAGCCAACTTGAGTCCGCAGCTTGCTTTGTTGATTGCGCTTGCGGCGGGCGCCGCGGCAATGTACGGCGTACATTACCTCATGCGGATGCTGTTTCGTTTGCGGCACGACGGCACGGCTCATATCGAGCGAACTGTTGGCCGGCGCGGGCTGGTATACGTTTCAATCCCGCCCAACAACGAAGATACCGGCAAGATCCAGATTCGAACGCAGGGGCGAATCATGGAGTATGCGGCGAAGACAGCATCGGCCGAGCAGCTTGCGGCGGGCACACCCGTTGAAGTTGTTCGGATTCTGAGTCCGGCTCTCGTGGAGGTTGAACCGATTCTGGAATCGGCCCCTTCAGAGAGTCGAGAGAGCCAGACGTAGCGAGCCAACTAGCTCGACACGTGTTGCATTCAGCGCGACGGATCGCCAAACAATCGTATCAGACGCCGCGGCGTCTGAAATCACTAGCATCGATCACTCGCCTGTTTCACTCTCGTTGGGGAGAAGACCATGTTCGCATCTCTGAGCCTGCTTGCTGCCACGTTTCCGGGCGGATTGGCCGGCGTTGGCATCGCCATTGTATTTGCCGTTATGGCAATTGGAACCATCTTTCTCATATTCATGGCCAAGTATTATAAGCGTTGCCCGAGCAACCGTATCTTGGTCATTTACGGAAAAACACAGAGTTCCGGTCAGCCTTCCCGAGCCATTCATGGTGGAGCAGCCTTTGTCTATCCACTGGTTCAGGACTATGCATATCTGAGTCTGGAGCCGATCCAGATCGAAATTCCCCTACGCGGAGCACTGTCGTTCGAGAACATTCGCGTGGATGTGCCGAGTGTATTCACGGTGGCGATCGATACAGAACCGGCCGTGATGCAGCAAGCGGCAATCCGCTTGTTGGGGTTGAGTGTTGGCGAAATTCGCAAGCAGGCGGAAGAGATCATCTTCGGGCAGCTTCGTCAAGTCATTGCCTCGATGGGAATTGAGGATATCAACCGTAACCGTGACAAGTTTCTGCATCACATCCAGAGTTCGCTCGAGCCCGAACTGAACAAGGTCGGCTTGCAGTTGATCAACGTGAACATCACGGACATCACGGACGAATCGGGCTACATTGATGCCATCGGCAAGAAGGCAGCGTCCGAAGCGATCCAGAAAGCCCGCGGCGACGTCGCGGACAACGAGCGGATGGGTGAGACTCGGGTTGCAAAGGCCGAACGAGATCAGGCCATCCAAGTGGCCAATGCCCAAAAAGACAAGGCAATCGGCACACGATCCGCTGAGCGAGAGCGAGCTATTCAAATTGCCAACCTCGCGAAAGAGCAGGCGGTTGGCGAAAAGGCTGCCGGGTTTGAACGCGAGTCGCA
>JAJSAJ010000999.1 GCA_024274855.1 Planctomycetota bacterium
CCGTCACCATCCACACGTGGTTGTCCTTGTAGTGCGCTATTGCGTTTGCTACAATATGTTCAGGTCGATTTGGAGAGAGCCCCGTGTCGAACAGCGACAGCAAGAGCGTATCGTTTACACCCGAACTGGCGGCATTTGTTAGTACACGCGTCGAGTCCGGTCGCTACCAATCCGTTAGCGAAGTTGTGCCGATTCCAGCGCTCAGTTCGTGCGCATAAATGACTCCCCCAAGGTGTTCGAGGACATGGTCGCGGACGGCAGCCTTTCTTTTGATGCCATTTTTTTGATCCCGACCGTTGGTGCGAAGTGGACGCGATTGGGGATCTGCGTGAAGCCGAACGGATGTTCCCGATGCATCCCCATGGGATCCCCTCTCGGCACGACCTTGCCACGTCTGGAGCCCGAACGTTCCGCTGAACTTCCCAAAGTCGGACAAACCCGGTCGCCGCAGTCCCCGAATTCGCAACGGGAAGGGACAGACTGAAGAGACCAATACACCATTACTGAAAAACATGACCAATTTCGATTGTGAATCCCAGGAGCAAAAATACGAATTCATCGCCGGCCAGCATGGCGGCTACTGGCGTCATGGTTTCATCGACCACGCATATCTTTACAATCTCTATTTCCCACCGGATGCACTGCTGGCTCATTTTGGAAACGACCTGCGAGAGCTGGTTCTGAACTATCCTGTTGCCCAAGACGTTGTTGCCGGTCTGGTTGGCACGTTGATCGGACAACCATCTCCGCGGATTGTCGTTGGTAACGGTGCCGCGGAACTAATCAAGGTCATCTCGGGCAATCTCTCCGGTCGATTGATCGTCCCGGTCCCGTCGTTCAACGAATATGTCAACGCAGCTCCAGCGGATCGGGCGATGGAGTTTCCCCTCGAGCCGTCTACGTTTAAGTTGGACGTCGACCAGTTTGCCGCTCAGGCTGCTCGTTGCGACGCCGAGGTTGCCGTCGTCGTGACGCCGAACAACCCGACGTCGCTTGTCGTGCCAAAGACCGACCTCCTCCGCCTGGCGAAGAGGCTTGCCGGCCATGACTGCACGCTGATCGTCGACGAGTCTTTCATGGATTTTGCCCCCCATCCTGAACAGTTGACTCTGGAGCAGGACATCGAGCACCATCCGAACCTGGCCGTCATCAAGAGCATGAGCAAAGCCTATGGCATCTGCGGGCTGCGCATCGGTTATTTGCTCACCGCCAACAGAGAACTTGCCGAGACAATTCGCGGCCGGATTCCGATTTGGAACATCAACGGGTTTGCCGAGGCATTTCTTCGCCACGTGCCGAAGTACCGTCGGAAGTTCAGCGAGAGCTGCCGGCAGGTTGCGGCCGATCGAGACGCACTTTATCGGCAGCTGTGTACGGTTTCGGGGATGACCGTCTACCGGCCCGCCGCAAACTTTATCTTCTGTCGTCTTCCCAACGGGGCTGCCAGCGGTCCCGAAGTGACTCGCCGTCTGTTCGTCGAGCACAACATGTACGTTAAACACTGCCAGGGAAAAACGCTCCCCGACGGCGACCGCTATCTTCGAATCGCCAGCCGCACTCAGTCTGAAAATGCGAACCTGGTCGAAGCGTTGAAAGATGTCATTGGCCCGAAAGATCACTGATGCAAAACTCCAACTCGCCGCAACCGGTGAGACCGAGCATCGTTGGCTTCGCCCTGGATCTGCCCAACATCTGTTCTCTGGCGGGGCTTTTCTGCTCGCTGCTCGGCATTTACTACGCGATCCGGGGCGTTTTTCCTGCAGCCATGATCGGCATTCTCTGGGCCGTGGTCTTTGACTGGTTCGACGGAGTGATTGCCCGCAGGATTAAGAACCGAACCTTCCAGCAGCGTGCCGTTGGAGCGCAGCTCGATTCGCTGATTGACGTGGTCAGTTTTGCTGTTTGTCCAGCCATCGTGTTACTCAGCTACGGCCAATACAGCCCCTGGTTTGTTCCCGGAGCGTTTGCGATTCTTTCGGCAGGGACGCTGCGATTGAGTTACTTCAACGTATTCGGCCTTGCGGACGAATCGACTTATACGGGGCTTGCGATCGATAATAACGGCCTCGTTCTTGCGTTTGTCTTCCTGTTGGATGGATGGGTCGGCCGAGGCACTTTTTCAGTCATCCTCTACATAACGGTCCTGGCCCTGGCCACCATGAACGTGGCGTCCGTTCGAACGCCGAAGTTGACAGGTGGATGGTATTACGCTCTGGTGGTTTATGCCTTCGTCATGACAGCCGTTTTCGGTTGGAGATGGGCTCAGTTGCCCTAGGGATCAAAGAACACGCATTGCGGGTCACACGCTTCCCGATCGGATAGTGTGCGAGACTTCTTACTCCGCAAGGCGTAGCTTGAAGAAGTGATTCTGTAATCTGGGCCAAGCGATGTTTAGTTGGGAGAGCACTCGCGGTAGAGCCCAAAAGCTAATCGGCGTGGTCCCTCGGAGCGCCCACCACGTCAAGAAACCAAGCGTGGGAGAATCCTTGGGTAAGAAAGGCAGCCACTTGCGCCGCAAGTCTACCAATTCCTCTGCAGTCACCATGCAGGTGTAACCGTAGTTCCGCCGGACTTCAACGCGAAAGGGTCCCGCGTCCTCAAACAGTTGACGGTACAGACTTACGCTTCGGTAGACTGCCTGATACTCACCTAGTGCCAAGGATACCCCCTGACGCACCGTCGACTCTCGGAGGATGATCGAACCCTCTGTGCCAAGGCGGTGTTTCAAAGAGTGGAGCAGCGCCAGGACGTCAGCGTTCTTCAGATACATACACAAGCCACCCAGGAAGATCATGTCAAATGATCCTTCCGGAAGGTTTTTCCGCCCGTCGCCTTCGAAGATCTCAACATTGGGCAAGCGATCCACTCTTTCCCTAGCAGCCTTCACCATCAAGGAACTACGGTCGATCCCAATGACAGCCTTGTAGCGATTGGCGAAGATCTCGGTCCAGGCCCCCGCTCCGCAGCCAACGTCAAGCACTCGCCCTGAGGCACACACTGCGTCGAGCCAATCACTAACAGTGCGTATCTCTTCGCGTAGTCGATATCGGGCCGCACTGGCTGGTAGATTGTGCTCATGGGCCATCATACTGACAGTGTCTGCTGTGCCTCTCCCTGCACCATTGAAATAGCGATTGACAGTTGCATCATCGATCTGTTGTTCGGTGGAGGTGTGGTGATTCATTGGTATTACCTTTAAAAAA
>JAJSAJ010001000.1 GCA_024274855.1 Planctomycetota bacterium
ACTACATTGCCCGCCGATACGATCTGCCGCCTTCGGCCGGCCTGCAACACAAGTACGACGCGTGTCGGTGGCTCGATCAGTTTGGCCTGTTCGCGTTCATGTTCAACAAGAGGCCGTCTACGCGGGAACCGACGGCCAAGCCGGCTCTGAGAAACTGGTTTGACAAAGCAGGGGGCCTGATCAGTCGCGGCGCACGGACGACCCGTGGGTTGCCGGTCGGCGTCGCAATCAAAGGGGGCAATAACGCCGAACACCACAATCACAATGATGTTGGTTCCTACGTCTTCTGCATCGCCAATGCCATCCCGCTTGTTGATCCGGGCGCGGAGGTTTATACGCGACGCACGTTCAGCAGCAAGCGGTATACCAGTAACGCCTTGAACTCTTTTGGGCATCCAGTACCGATGGTCGCCGGGAAACTGCAACGTACAGGCAGAGTCGCCACGGGTAAGGTATTGACGCGCCGGTTCACGGACAATGCAGACACGATCCAATTCGATATTTCTTCCGCGTACGCCGTCCCGTCGCTTGAGCAGCTAACCCGGACGTTCGTCTTTGATCGTCCATCGGCCAGCCTGACAGTTACTGATCACGTCCGATTTGAAACGCCCCAGTCGTTTGGCAGTGCCGTCATTACGCTTGATACTTGGAAGAAACTTGGAGACAATCGTCTGCAGATCGGTCACGGAGGAAAAGTCGCGATTGTCGACATCGATACGAACGGGATGCCGTTTACCATTGAGGCGACCGATATCGAGGAGGACATGCGCGGCGGTCGGAAACCGGTGCGTCTTGGAATCACGTTGCAGCAGCCAGTGCGGACCGCCACCATCACCCTGACAATCCGGCCCCAGTAAGGTTGTTGCCCAATGCTTTCTCCACCGCACAATTGCCGAACAATGTGGCGGAGAAAGCGTTGCAACAATTAAGACGCTCTGGCCGAGTGGCCACATTCACGGTTTCAACACGTCAACCGCACTGTTTTGCAACTCTGCGCGCCTTTGCGCTCTCAGCGCCCGCTGCGTTAACTCCCGCCCCATCGGGCGCTGCGTGTTCGTTTTCGCCGGGGCCACCAGCTACGATTTCGAGAACTTCGGACCCTGCAAAGACGACAACGGGGCAGTGGAAGACTTCAAGCTTCTGAAGGGACCTGATTTCAAGAGCCGGCTACACGGATTCCCTAATGCCTCGGGCCCCAAACAGTGCCCTCCCAGCCAGACACCGCCAGCTTGGCGTTCAGTTCAGCACGATGTCACCCATAGAGATAGCGAGCTCGCGAAGATCATATTCACCGTGGGGATCCGGGTTAATCAAGTCGACCAACACAAGCTCGTGTTGGTTGTGGGCACGTAACACGACTGCGACGACCGATTCTCCCTGCTTCGACTTGAATCGAACTTTGCGTCCAACGTCTTTTGGTGTCAAGCTGGAACGTCGGCGCCGTCCCAATTCGCTGGCGATGTCCATTATTGGTTTGCGCAGTTGGCGGGCCAGTTCGTCCGCACGGCTAAGCGTATCGGCAGTGACATAGCCAAGCACACGAGTGATATCACCGTACCAGCTGCTGCGAGATTCGGTATGGCCCGTGACGCGCACATCAGTGAGATTCAAGTAGGTCGTGGCCAGTTCCGTCAAGATCTCATTCTCGTCCTGATCTTCAAGCTTGATTCTCCGGTTGTGTAAGAAGTAGTGACATGTTTCGTGTGTAAGGATACTCAGAGTCCTAACCGGCGTAGTCTGCCCCGAATACGTCACCCTGATTGTCCGCGGTGGAGAAAACCGGCCGACGATCATTTCTGTCGGCTCGTCTGTTTCCATATCCCATTCGCCGGATTCCGGTACGTTTTGGATTCTCAGTTCAGCCGAGGTCAATCCCAAATATAAACAAAGCTGTACGGAAACGGCCGTGAGGTGTTTTTCAAACGTTGCCGGGTCATGCAACCCGTTCCACGCACCGGAAACCAGTTTAAACGGTTTCGAGAAATCGTCACAAAACGCTTCATCTTGCTTTGTGAAAGCGTTGATCCGTGCCAACGCCCGGTCTCGATCCAAGTCGGGCTTGCGCGATTCGATAGCTTCGTTTACCTGTCGTTCAAGCTGTGCAAAATCGTCAGCCGACAGCTCGCTCCGTTTGGCATCCAACAGTTTTTGCGCTGCCAGTTGCTCCTCGGCCAGACGCCTTGCATGATCGACGTCTATAGAATCGATGACGCCCGCACGCCTGCAGACTCCTAGATGCAGAAAGGCCAGGTACCGGACAATTTGTTCGTCATCCACTACGATCATCGTAAACTCCAAACCGAGGTTCGGTATGCAGTTTGGCCGGTCTACTCGAAGACGGGCAGACGGCCCTCAAGTGTGTAGTCAGTCGCGTTGGACTTATCTCCACTGCATCAGGGCACTGTTCAGGGCTTCCTCGACCCGCCATTGCGGCTTGTGGAAATAAATGAGGCCGTGGCCCGGCAACATGATATCCGGGTCGTGTCGTGCAAATCTCCTAAGCGACTCGATATACGCTGGTTTATTGAAGTCGATCGAACCACTCCACCCAAAATCACCTGCGAGCAGTGTTCCGATGATATCACCACTTACCACAACGCGTTTTTGTTCGTGTTCGAAAAAGTAGGCCGTGCAACCCATGCTGTGCCCGGGATAGTGACCGACCGTGATTTCGACCCCCAACAGATTCAACGTTTCACCATCTCTTACCACAGTGTCCACCTCGACAGGATGAAACGCCTTGTGATAAAGGTAGCCGCCGCAACGCTCGTCACCCGCGGCGACGGCCTCCGCCGTTTCCTGGCAGGCGATCAGCTCGACACCGTACTGTTTCAGAATATGGGCGCCTCCCGCATGATCGTGATGCGGATGGGTGAGCAGACAGTGTTTGACATCCTGGACGCGCAGGCCCCAATAGTTCATGTTGGCAAACAGCTGATCCATCGTATCGCCGCATCCACAATCGAACAGGATCAGCCCATCGGGCGTCCGGAGCAGATAGCTGTTGGCATCGTTCCAGAGTGCTCCTTTCTCATCAAAGGTAATACCATTCAAATCTCCGCTTACTTGAAACAGATTATGTAGGATTTGCATGTGTTTATGAGAGATAGAGGATAGGCAATTCGATTTTCGTCCATCGCACTGATTGTACCAGGAGGAGTCGGCGATTGAAGGTGCCCGGGCCGGGACCGATGTTCATTGGGTGCCAGGTCAAACCCAGGAATTGGGCCGAGCACCAGACGCCTTGTGGAGAATTGTCGGGGCGACTTGTCAAAAACCGGCGGATAAACAGTGTATCGGACAGGTCGATGGCGGTTCGCAACGATGGTACAATGCGGCCGATACAGTTCAATTCGCCATGACCTCGAGCAGCTGAAAGTAACTGACGATGATGACATACCCTACGTGGATTATCGGACTGTTGGCATGCGGCATGGGCGTGGCGCTGCTGGGCAGCGTCAAAGTCGCCTTGTCACGGAGGCTGCAGATGGACGAAGCTCGCGTCGGCGGGTTGGTCTCCATGTTCGGCTTTGCGATGATCCCAGTCATGTTGGTGATGGGGTTCCTGACCGATTTGCTCGACAAGCAGCTTGTTGTCATTGCCGGATCGGTGCTGGTTGTGGCCAGCCTGGTCATGCTATCGCGTGCTCGGAAATACACTTCTGCACTGATCGCGGTTTTGTTGCTCAGTGCAGGTTGGTCTGCGATGATCAATGTGCTGAACGTCTTGATGCAACCGGCATTTGGCGGTACGCAAACGTACGCGATGAACCTCGGCAATTTCTTCTTTGGTGCGGGTGCCTTCCTGACTCCACTGGCAATTGCCTTTTTGTTGCGGCGAGCCGGTTACACTCCGGCCCTTCTGGTATTGGCGGCGGTAGCGCTGCTGGTGGGCCTGTTTGCCATCGGCGTCGATTTCCGGTCCATGTCGCCACCGGATGTGGCAGGAACGGACTTAGGGGTGGGGGCATTGTTGGTCGATCCGATCATGTGGCTGACTGCTATCGCCCTGCTGTTCTACGCGCCGATGGAAGCCACGATGGCTGTCTGGGCGACGACGTATCTGGGTGACAAAGGCTTGTCGGAAGGTCGAGCTACCGCGGTATTGTCCGGGTTCTGGTTAGCTTTCACGTGCTCGCGTCTGGCGACGGCGTTGTTGGTCTCGGCTTTTCCTCTACCGGCCGGCGGCGACACGATTTTGATCATCGTGCTGTCGATTCTCTGTGTCTTGATTTGGTCCGGAGCTGTTTTCAGCCGCGGACGCGGCAGTGCCGCAGCGAT
>JAJSAJ010001001.1 GCA_024274855.1 Planctomycetota bacterium
CCTGGTCGGGCCGACAGCCGCCCTTTAGCGACCGGTCGCCGAAACCGCATCCGGCACCCGGTAGAGTGAAAATCGTGACTCGCGATCCCAACCGTGGGGAAAAACACGCCACATTCCCAGACGCCGCGTCGTGCGAGCTCGATCGATCAAAATGTACTGTGCGCCGTACTTGTGCGCCAACTCGACAAGCCGACGATCGGACAAAGCCCCCAAACCGCCCTGGACCACCTCCTGTGGGTAGACAGCTTGCAACGTCTCCCACCACCGGACAATGCCGCCGGCATCCTGGGGAATGTCCTTCCAGGAGACCACTTCGCTTCGACCGGCACACCATTTGAACGTCTGCTGATTGCGTGGAGTCAGAACTCGAATGTCACTCGGAAGCGTTGTTGAAATCCACCGGCAAGTCCGCTGCCAGGATCGCCAGGCATCGATGCCGTCGGGACTCCCCAACGACCGATTCGGTCTTGACTGCCGCTCCGCCTCAGGTCGAAAATCGAGCTGGTGCTCGGCAAACACGGCGACAAAGAACACGATCGGCACTAAAATCACCGATCCCCAGCCCCATTGCGCCCATTGTTTCCGCCGATTCTGCCACTGGCTCACGATCAATGGCAGCCCCATCGCGACGACCATCGGAACCGCCACGTCTTCACATCGGAACCAGTAGTATCGCAATACGGTCGCAGCCGCCGCGGGATGCCCGGCCAGAATCACACTGATGGCCCAGCCGGTCGCGCCGATCAAGACCGCGCCCAAAGCAAACCCGTTCAAACGAGCCCACATTGCATGCCGGCCAATTCTCAGCCACACCCAACCCCAAAGCACCAACAGAATGCCAAACGAGACCACACGCACTAGCTGAAAGTGAGCCGGCACCAAGTGATGAGCCAACCGCCCAAATACGTAAATCTGATTCGCCTGCCGGACGGTCGCCGCCGGTTCACTCCAAGAGAGCGCGAGGGCCGGAATCAAACCAGGTAACGCCAGCAACAATCCGGCAAGCAACGCTGGGGTTTGCCGAACGAACCGTGCAAACCGACCAACCGACGGGATTGTCCCGGCCGCGCCGGCTTCGCCGGAGGGCAGGGCAGGTTCGTCCGTAGACTCGTTCCCGCGATGGCGTCCCGCTAACCCGTCGCTCGAGACGGCCCACGCGATAGCCGCCGCAACCACCGACCAGCCACCAACCAGGACATGGAACGTACTGGCAGCCCCTAGCCAAAGCCAAACCCGACGCCACTGGCCCAGCACCATCGAACGGAGTGCGATCAGAACCAGAATGTAGGCAAACCCCTTCGCTTCCACGCCGCCAACAACCCACTCGCCAGACAGATGCCCTCGGTCAATCAGGACCAAGAACAGCCCGGCCGTCAACAAACTGACATAGCGTCGAGGCACAATCACCCAGCTGAGCCGCTGCCACGACCAGGCCAACAGGCCCCAGGTCACCACGCGACCGACCCACGCGACCGAGGCTAACGGCAACCACCGAGTCAGCCAGCCGAAAGCCCAATAGAAAACCGCGTGCGCGTCAGCCGAGCCAAGGAACATGTCCCCGGCACACCACGTTGGATTCCAGTAGTGTTTCGCCTTGGCCAGATAATGCGCCTCATTGACTCCGGGCGGCGGGGTACTGGCGTAGAGAAAAAACAGGCCGAAGATCAAAAGTGACTCCAGCAACACGCGACGATGGCCACACCGAATGTCGCTCCAGGCCGGTTCGCGTTGAGTTTGTCCGGTTCCTGTTTTTTCCATGGATGCTGCCTAAAATGAGGACACGCCCGCAACCCAAGCAGGACGCGACAAACTCGCCTCACCAACGTACGCAATCTGTGAGCCTGGAACGCGAGCGCCGGCACACCAGAATCCTCGGTCCTATTGAGCCAACAGCCGCACCACGATTCCAACAATTCTATAGTATGCTACTATGCGGTGCGCGACGTGAAATCGTTCCATTCTCTGAACGTGACTCGCCAAATGCGCGTTCACCGACCGCCCTGCGGGCTTTTGTGAGATCGCGAAACGACCAGGAAAAAGCCATGAACCACCCGAGTTTTCATCCCCGTTTCAAGTTGCTGGCGGTCGGCCTGCTGGTCGGACTGACAATTCTGGGCTGTCGGAAGCGATCGTCGTCGGCTCCTGATGCGGCCGAACCGTCCGCCAAACGCCACCCGATACGCGTGGTCGTAGTCGATGATCCGCCCCTTGCCAAGGCCATTTCCCGGCAATGGGCCGCCCATAGTGACCAAAAAATCCAGCTTCGCGAGTTTTCATCCGATCGATTGGAGACCGTCAAACAGTTAGCGGCAGACGTTATCGTTTACCCCTCGGCCTGGCTCGGAACGCTGGTCGAACGGGAATTGATTAGTGAGTTTCCACAACCGGCTCTGCGAGATCCCCATTTCGCCATTCGCGACGTGCTCGACTTGCAACGACGGGCCGAAGTGAGC
>JAJSAJ010000095.1 GCA_024274855.1 Planctomycetota bacterium
ATTGTAAGTTCCGGGGGCTCGTCGAGCCAACTCCTGCAACAACGGATGTGCCGCATCACCTAATTCCAGAAGGCTAATGTCGGTCTGTACATCGAACAGCTGTTCAATAAATGGCAACAGACCGGTCATGATCAGACTGGCCAGCAGGGCACAAAAGCCATTCCACGCGGCCGTCGAAGTTAATGGCATCGAAAACCACGCCACGTTTTCCGGAACTGCATCAAGGTGTAGCAAGCCGGTTGTGCCAAAGTGGCCGATGGTCTGGCCCATCAAGACCCCAATGCCGATCGTTGTCAACGACGCAACCGCGCCGGCTGCCAATCCGACATAGATCAGCTTGGTGCGACTTCGAACGCGATTCAGTAGCAGTATTGCCGTAGCGGCGGTCGCAATCATCACAATAAAGGCGGCCAGCTCCAGTCCGAAAGAGACGCAGAAGAGCAACGCGACCGCTCCGGTCAGCAGCAGGGCCAAGTCGCGACCATAAGCGATTGTCATCGTCATGCTGAAAAGCAGTATGGGCACTAATTCCGCCTGCCACGAATCGCTCGAGCAGATCCGCCCGGCGCCGACGGTGACGACAACCGCTGCCAGTAACGTTGCCAAACGGCGAATGTCCCGGATCATGATTGGTCGGTGGAAGTAAATGTAGACCCCGCAAAGAATATACAAGGCGACCAGCCAACCCCAATTCGCCATCGTGTAACCAAGTTCTTCCAACGGCGTGATTCCGGCAAGTACCGCTCGGTACTCGCTCCGTAACAGCGATATCTCATCCGAAGTCAGGGGGACGCCACCGCGTGCCAACCGGTCACCTGGCTCGAATGCCTGCTCGGCATGCACATGCTGTAATTGCTTTGCGTACTCTTTTTCGGTCAAAGCCACATCCCACGTCAACGTTGTTGGCAGGCCACGAAGCGCGAAAAAATGAAAAACCAGACGCGCCAACTCAGGAGTTTGCGACGCTGGGAACTCGACAAGCTGGAATTCGGCGGCCAAACGCTTTTCCAAATCTCTGGAAACCTCGGCAATGCGGACGTCCTTGACGTCAACCCGATGCAGGAAATCCGGTCGGCCAAGTGGATAGATGATGAGCGAAATCTGGCTTCCTTCTTCCGGCTTATGCGTGAGTCCCTCGAGCAAACCATTTTCCTCGTATGGTTGAAATGCACGTTGGACCGCCTTGGTAAGGAGCGTCAGATCGCGATCGTCTTGTAATGCCGCGCGTAAGGCGTCGTATTTCTCTTTCGGATCCTCATCTTGCGTCGAATCTGATCCCGCAGTCTTTTGCGGTTCGCAAAACTCGCTCCAAATTCGCTTGTCCAGTTCGTCGAACGAATTGGCAGCAAGGACCTGGAAAAGCCGATTTGTCAAAGCCGACCGTAGTTCCCGCAAAGGCCGATCGTCATGGACGTATACGCAGGCCGTTTCACTTCGTTTTTCCTTGCGAAGCTGAACGGTGCGCTCGGGATCCGGGATTTCAAACGCCACGCGCGCAACCGTGTCGCGCGACAGAACGGCTCCCGATCGATAGGAGAATGGGGGAATCCAACCGGCGGTGAGCAGCCATATTGCCAGAGCGGCCACGATACTCAGACTGATCCGCATCAGGACGTCGCCCCGATGCAGGTACCCCAGAGTTCGGGCAATGCGCCCCGGAGGCAGCGCGAGTGACGCGACATGTTCGGACCGAGTCAGTTTCTGGTTGCTTGACATGGGCAATGGGCAACTTGAAATCTAGCGTGGCAGGGGCACGGCCCGTAGAGCGGTCGTGTTGATTCGGCCACGAGTTTTCAAATTGAACTCCGGTTGCTGAAAAAGAGCCTGAGTTCAACTTCACGCGGACATGGCACGTGCCAATGGTCCCTGGAAGTTGACTCGAAAAGGTCGCAAGTGTTGGACGCAAAAAACATACTAACGATGGGGTTTGCGGTTGCGATGCGGGGCATCGTCCTTGTAAGCGGCTACGATTTGTTGCACTAGCCGATGTCGAACAATATCTGATGCATGCATCTCGACGATGTGGATACCTTCGATCGCTCGCAGTCGTCCTAGTGCGTCAATTAAGCCACTCCGCGCGTGATGTGGCAAATCGATTTGCGTCACGTCACCCGACACGACAATTCTCGATCCTTCACCCATCCGCGTCAGAAACATCTTCATTTGTGCAACGGTGGTATTTTGAGCCTCGTCCAGAATCGTGAACGCCCTGTTCAGGGTGCGGCCTCGCATATAGGCTAACGGCACCACCTCAATAATGTCCTGTTCCATGTATTGCTTGATCACTTCATAGTCCATCATCTCGTGCAACGCATCCAGTAATGGACGCAGGTATGGATTGATCTTCGCCTGCATGTCGCCCGGCAAGAACCCAAGACTCTCACCCGCCTCGACCGCCGGGCGGACAAGGACGATCTTCTGGATCGACCTGTTCTTCAACGCTTCGACGGCTAATGCGACCGCCAGGTACGTTTTTCCCGTGCCGGCCGGGCCCACCGCCAGAACCAACTCATGTGATCGTATCGCCTCGACATACCGCGCCTGGCCCGCAGTCCGCGGTCGCACACAACGCGATGGATCCAGGACATCGATTTCAATCTGTTTCGGATCAAACGCGATCCCCGTGACGCTCCCGATTATCTGCTGCACGTCGTCAAGAGATATCGCACCGCGACGCTCGGCCATATGCCGCAATTGTTCCAGGATCTTGGTGGCTGTCGCTACCGATTCGGGCTCACCCGTCACGCGAATCTGACCGTCGCGATGCGTGATCGATACGCCAAACTGATCTCGAATCGCTCGTAAATGCTGGTCCTGCGCACCAAAAAGTGAAAGCGCCACGTGGGGTTCTGTAAGCGATAACGTTGCTTCTGACATGAAAACACAGCTTTCGGGCATCAAGCCCCCAACCGATAACACCGCTAAGCATTTCGCCGTTGGTCGTTCTACATTTATGCGGTCTTCATCGTAATGCGGTTCACCAGATGGGAGGGCGAAGCTCCTGCTGAGCCGTAACGTCAACCAGAGTCGACACTTTTGATCGGCTCGGCGGGAGCTTCCCCCACCCGTTGGCCCAGCTTTCGATCACTGCCATCGAACCGCCTTTTGTGCCGTATGAAAGTCCTTAACGGCGTTGTTCCACCGAGTCGTACGTGGCCGGAATCACTATGAATAACTATAGCTGATTCACAACCGGCAAAATCACGAAATTCCCTCGCTTCACGCGCTCGATCACTGGCTGCCTTGCCGCCCACCTTGCCGCATTGTACAGGGGATTTGCAACGCTCTTGCTCGCTCGAAGGAAAATAAATTGTCAATCGAGTCCCGTCACAATACGGGTAAATGACTGACGGCACAGACCTTAAGACGCGCAGGACATCCTATTAAGGCTCGCCCAATACGCCGGAACAAGAAACTATGCGCCAATCAAGCCGATGGCCCAGCAAATGTAAGCCGGAGCCGCGGCGAACAATAACGAATCCAATACGTCCAGGACACCCCCTAACCCGGGTAGCCAGTGACTGGAGTCCTTGCGAGCCGCATCTCGTTTCAGAAGTGATTCAGCTAAGTCACCGATCATTCCGGCAACCGTGACGATCAATGCGTAGACTATCCAGCCCCACCAGGGCCCGCGGGCCGAGCTGCCCGGTACCAAGGCCGAAAATAGCCATGCAAAGCAGGCGAGACTGGCCACGCAGCCTCCAAGCAAGGCACCTACCGCACCCTCCACCGTCTTGCCTGGACTAAGGACGGGCGCCATTTTGTGGCGACCGATTGCACGCCCTGTGAAATACGCACTCGCGTCCGATACTTTTACAATGACGATCACGGAAATTAAGGCCACCATCCCGGTCGCCGAGTCCCGAAAGAGCCGCAACTGAACCAGGAAACTCATTAACAGACCCGCATAGGCGATCACGAGTAATGAAAGCCCTATGCCGGCTGTCGATCGGCCGGGCGACGTATACCTTCTCATTTCACCCACGAATACCAATGGCACGGCCAGCACAAATCCCAGAAGGGGCCATCCCAGCTGACCGATCGGGCAATCGGCCGGATATACCCGACCAGTCAACGGCCACACCAAGGGAACAGCCGTCAACAACACGATGCTCAATGCACCGAAATAGACCGGCCACGCCACGGGGCGGTCCTCGCGAGCTTGCCATAAGTCCAGCAACTCATATGTCATCATCGCCGTCACCAACAAGGCCAGTGGTAACAACCAAACGCCGGGTACGCCGAGCGGGTGATGAAAATCGAGATGTAGCAAACCGAGCAAACCGGAAATCAGGCACGCCGCGGATAGGAGCCGCCATTTCAACATGAACTCTTCCCCCCATCCTTTTGCAGACCACCGAATCGACGCTCACGTCCGGCATACGCGCGGATCGCTTCGTGAAGGTCTGCTTCGCAGAACTCCGGCCAAAAACGGTTCGTTACCCAAATCTCGGCGTAACTGATTTGCCAAAGCAAGAAGTTGCTGACTCGCCTTTCGCCGGCTGTCCGAATCAGCAGGTCGGGGTCGGGCTTTCCCGCTGTATAAAGATGATCCGAGATCGTCTGCTCACTGATCGTCTCCGGAGCCAACCGTCCATCGGCTACTTCGCCCGCTATCTTCCTGACCGCATCAACCAGCTCACCCCGTCCACCATAATTGATTGCAAGACAGAGGCGGGTCCCTTGATTTTCAGAACTCATCGCAAGCGTCTTGTCCATCTCGTGCAAGACTTGATCCGGTATCCCATCACGGCGGCCGATAATCTCCACCACAATGTCCTGTTTCATGATCGTGCTTCGCTCTTCGATCATATACTGTTCAAGCAGGTGCATCAGGAACTCGAGTTCCTGCGGGGGACGCTTCCAGTTTTCACTGGATAAACAGTACAGTGTCAGCTGCTCGATGTGCAAACGCGCACACTCTTCAACCGTCCGACGCACGCTGGCTACACCACGACGATGCCCCTCGATACGGGGCAAATCGCGACGCTGAGCCCATCGCCCATTCCCATCCATGATGATGGCAATATGTCGAGGACGCCGACCGGCCGGTATATCCTGCAATGGATGATCCCGGTCATGGTCAGATGGTCCGGACAACGAAGTGGACATAGGATTAACCAGTGATCCTTCGATTATTGAGCTTGCACTTGGGATGTAGAAAAGCCTGTTGTGGGAAGTGCTCGTTGGACAACGCCACGATATCGTCCGTGCAAGCCCGAAGCGCGATCGAACGAATCGTCGCAAATCATGCACCCGGTCGCGCTTCGGGCTTGTCTGTTACATCCTTTTGCACCAACGTGGCGTTGTCGAACGTGGAACCACCGTCTCTCAAAGCCTCGGCGCACGCTAAGGATTCGCCAATCAATAACTGTCTCACTCTTCCGCGTCCAGACCCCCATGGGCTCTGCCCCATGGGTGAATCAGTCTCGCAGCTAAGGAGGATCGCCGGACGAACGCCCCCCAGTCAACGCGACAACAATTGATTCGCCGGCCCTAAGTGTACGGGATCGTCTAACGGAGCAGATCGTCCGCGATGATCGTCTGAGCTCGATCTGGTCCAACCGATACGATCGCCACGGGACACCCCACAATCTCACTGACTCGATCCAAAAATCGTCGCGCCCCATCGGGAAGCTCTTCCATGGTTCGAACGCCGGATACATCCTGCTCCCAGCCCGGTAATGTCTCGTAAATCGGTTGCACCCGGCGAAGATCGTCCACTTGGCTCGGAAAACAACCTGTCCGCTCGCCATCGATCTCGTACGCAACGCAGATCTTGATCTCCGGTAACTGGCTGATTACGTCCATCATCATTACCGCCAAACCGTGAATCCCGCCTAGTCGTACCGTATATCGGACGGCCACACCGTCGAACCAACCACATCGTCGCGGCCGACCAGTCGTTGTGCCGTATTCGTTGCCGAGATTCCGTATTGTCTTACCGACCTCATCGTGCAATTCGGTCGGAAACGGCCCGCCACCGACACGCGTCGTGTATGCTTTCGCTACACCATAGACCCGCCCAATCCACTTGGCAGGCACCCCGGATCCTCCGGAAATCCCAACCCCCGAACTGTTGCTGCTCGTGACAAACGGAAAGGTGCCGTGGTCGATGTCCAGCAGCGATCCTTGCGCGCCTTCGAACAGGAGATTTCGCCCCGAGTCGGTTGCGTTCAGCAAGTACTCCGTCGTGTCACCGACCATCGGCTCGAGCCGCTTGGCATAGTCTTGATACTCGGCGAAAATCGCCTCGGCATCCAGCTCCGACTCCTCGACGAACTCACTGAATCCCGCCAGCGTCTTGCGCTTCCATTGGACAACCTGTTCAATCCGCTCCGCCAAGTTGCCGGAATACAAGTCGCCCATACGTATCGCGGTCATACGTCCATACTTGTCTCGGTAACAGGGCCCGATACCCCGTAGCGTAGTGCCAATACTCTCGCCAATAACCTCGCCCGCGTTCACCGCCCGGTCTTCGGCAATATGCCAGGGAAACACAAGATGAACGCGGTCACTGATCAGCAATTGGCCAGGTACGTCGATTCCCCGCTGAACCAACCCGTCAATCTCCTCCAGAATCGTCCCCGGGTGCATCACGACACCCGGTGCAATAACATTCATCACACCGTCGGTCAGAATTCCGCTCGGTATGTGATGCAGCTTGTAGGTATCGTCCCCAATCACGACCGTATGCCCTGCATTGGCACCGCCCTGATAGCGAACCACGATTTCCACGTTTTTTCGATCGGCCAACAGGTCGACTAGCTTGCCCTTCGCCTCATCGCCCCATTGCAGTCCGATCACACAAGTACCTGGCACCACTTGGCTCCCCCAATAAGCTGTGTCTACGATTTCAAACCCACCAGTCTATTCCCCCGCCCAGCCCCGGGTCAACTACCAGGACCTGGCAAGTCCGACCACGCCCCCGCCGCACTCCAGGGTCGTTGGAGTTTCCGCGACTATGGTTTGCCAGAAGGTCCTGCCTTGCCTATTGTCATTTCGGGCGCTCTCTCCTGGCCAATGGTGATCGTCTATTCTCGGCTATCGACCGGCGACTTGGTCCCCCTGGAATGACTATGCTTGTTCGGCAATGTCTGGATGTCGGACGTGTTCGCGTGCTACTCCATTTGTAAACTCCCGTGGGCAGTGATCGTTGGCAGGGCCAACGGGGGGCTCGCCCAGCACTCATGAACCAGGGCCGGATCGCTCGGGATTCCTGGCGCCCAGCAGGCAGTCATCGCTCGAATGCCACGCC
>JAJSAJ010001002.1 GCA_024274855.1 Planctomycetota bacterium
AATCGGAACGGTCACGGCGGCAAGCACCTGGCCCCATCCCGAAACAAGTATCAGTTTATGGACCAATGAATTGTGCTGTTCCGTCGTCTTCGGAAGCTGACCCGTGTACTGAGCTACATGATGCAACAGGTTGACCGCCAATGAACGATCCGGAATCTCTTGATGGCAGGCCAGGCAGACGCCCCGCCGATCCAAATGGGATCGTTCTTGATTATCCAATGGCCGAGACTTCGTGAAATGATGCCCAACCGTCTGCAATTGTCGGCCTTCCTCGGTCACAACGCGCGTCCAGTCCGCAGTCAGCCCCTCGATCGGTTCGATTTGTGTGATCGCTTTCTTCGGAAGAATATGTCCATCCACGGTTTCCAAATCGACGATCGTCCGTTGATCCGGCGGGCGCGTCAGTTTTCCACCACCGATTCCATAGCCGAGCGCCTTGGCCGAGCCATGGCATGATTCGCAGCGGCGCGCATCCTTCGTCATCGTATGCGGTTGCAGCGGGCTCATATCGATCGACAACTGCCCCTCAGCCCCCCCACCTTCCGTGTCAGCCGGCGTACGGAAAATGTGATTCAGTATAATAGCCTTCCCATCGGGACCGATCACGGTCGCCGAAACCTGGCAACCGGGGGCAATCGGCGTAACCCGGTTTTCGCCATTTACGCCGAGAATAGGGTCTTCAAAACGCAAGTACGATCGTTGTTCCTGCACTTTGCCTGGAATCGCCAGCTTATAGGTCGATTCACCGCGGTTCGCGGCACATTCCGGCTGCATGTGGCGCCGCCCTCCGGCCAACCAGTCAAAACTGGTCTTGCCACCCGAGTAATCAATCTTCACATGGCAACCATAACACTGAGGTGCCCATGACGCATGGCACGTATAGCATTCCATTTTCTCGATATGGCTGCCGACGGCGGCCATGGCAATCTGTCCTCGCAAGCTGAGCTTCTTGTCCTGTTCGATCTGCTTAAGTGGCTTCAGCTGAAGGTCCTTTCCAGCTGCCGTATTAACAACGACCGAGTTGCCATCCCGGACCGCATTGGTCAACGGATTGCCACGCGCGGAAACCAGATAGCCTCCGCCGGGCGGTAACGGGTACTTCATTCCAGACACGGTATGGGGAAGAAGGTCTCGCGTGGTCCCACGGGGCGATCCCTTTTGAGGTACGTCGCCATATTCATCCATGAATCCCAATGGAAGCTCCCAGGGAAAGGCCTGGGGCGTTCCGTGGCAATCACTGCACTCGATCTCAACGGCTCCGAGCGTCGCCGCAGCCAGAAACCCATCACCATGCACGTCATTGGACGTGTGGCAATCCTGGCAGGTCATTCCTTTCTGGTAATGGATATCCTGGTGCATCGCCACATAGTGTTTCGTATGCAATCCAGGTTGGCCGGCACCTGAGTCCGTGAAGGGTGACGAATAGGCGCTTTCCATCAATCCCTGAAACGATACGCCGATCCGCTTGCCTCGATCATGACAGGTGGTGCACGTCTCGACGGGAATGCCCGAATAGGCATGACCATGCACAACGACTTTGGCATCTCGAGTTGCCTGCATCGAATGAACCAGCAGATGCCCTGGCTGATCCGCGTCGATACTCTTATCTCCCCCCTCATACTTCCCTTCGTTGCTATAAGGAATGTGGCATGCGGAACACCCCATCCCTCGATAGTCACCTCGTTCCTGGCGGCCGCGAACGCCCAAGTGGCACCGTAAACACTGGTTGCGTAGGTAGGTGAACACCGCCTGCTCGGGATGATCCCGCAACGCGTCCAGATTCTTCGGCGCTTCGGGCAGTGCCTCATGTTTTTCGACATAGACTTGCGGCTCGATCTTCCTCAGGTGTTCCATATAGTCTCGATAGGCATCGGTCCCGAGTCGTTCCCTGGGATTCTGAGGGTTTTTTACATCATAATTTCCCCATCGATGCTGATACCCCGTCAAGCCACCAAAAGCCCAAGCCGTCCCTTGGATTTTGCCCGCCTCGGTCATCATCAAGCTTCGCCACTGCACGCGAACGTGGTCCGCATGACACAACCCACAAGTCTCTTCGTTAATCCAGGGCGTTCCCGGATCGGGATAGAACGTACCGCCATGGGCTTCGTCCTTGCCCGTTGCACTTGGATCGCCTCCATGGCAGACGACACAGCCGGCCGGATCGTTTTGAACCGCGCCCATTCTGAGAATCGCTCGCATCATACCCGAGCTCGGATCGCGGATTGGCTCGATTCCGCGGTGACACGTCACACACCCGGATTCCGTTTCCTTCGATGGGTCCGTCTGGGCCGTTGCCATCGTGGCAATACCAAGTCCGCACACTGCGGCCATCAACACGGCACATCGCATGACTAGCTCCTAGCGTGGGCTTCGCCCGCACGGCTGCGGACTATAGTGGCCAATGGCGAGGACTCATGGTGAAATACTCGCACATGTCACGATCGCTACAGTTCATATTGAGGTATCTTCAACAGCTCGCCATCCTTCAATGCCGATTGGTGCGAGACAATGCCGGCAACTGTCATATTCAACGCCCAACAAACATTGACCAACGGGGTTCGGTTTTCAAGTATCGACATGACGAACTCATTGCCAAGGTATCCATGTGATCCACCGTGTCCACCCGCATGAACGCCTGGAGGAAGTGGAGGTTTCTCCAAGTTGAACGGTTTCGATTGCAAGCCATCGTATTTCAGACCCGTCATCGATCCCTTCTGTCCGCGAACACGGCCAACTTCACCACCAAAGCCGGGCGTATCCCAACTGACTCCCATCCGTGCCAT
>JAJSAJ010001003.1 GCA_024274855.1 Planctomycetota bacterium
AAGAAGGACGGCCACCCGATCAATGCCGCGTTTTCGTTCTGACGTGGCCAAGACCCGTTCTGCACATGCGAATCGACCATCGCGTCGAAGCCATGTTTCAGACCGGTTTGATCGAGGAAGTTCGGGCATTGCTGAAGGGCGACAGTAGGCTCGGACGCACGGCCGCTCAAGCCGTCGGATACCGCGAAACGATGCTGCATTTAAAGAGTGAAATCTCGCTGGACGAGGCAATTCGGCGGACCAAAGTGCGAACGCACCAATTCGCTCGGAGGCAGGAAACATGGTTCCGCAGCCTGAGCGAGTGCCGGCAAATCCGCTGCGACGAAAACATTTCCCCCGAACAGCTGGCCAGTCAATTGGTGGAATTGGGCAAGGCCTAACCTTTGCGCCAGAAGGTCCGACGTCTACTATACAGGGTTTGCCTGCGGACAGAGCGTTGACGGGACCGCGCGAAGACGTGGAACGGCGCGTCCCGACGTCCCATGTTTCGCGGACGGCCACAACACGGGTGGCAACGAAGGCTGCCTGACAGTAACCGTTCATGGAATGTAGGCCACCGGCTCGCTTCCAAGGGGTCAGACCCATTTTCGGCGGCAAAATGCGTTCGCGTAAAGAAACGTTTTCTCCGCCGAAAATTGCGTCGGACCCCAGCGGAGTGAACGGCTACGCTTGGCAAACCACCGATAATACAAATGACGGGAACTGTGAAAAGGACATTTTTCCTGAAAGCTTCCTGAAAGCCGTCTCAAGACCCGTCCGCAACGCTCTTCAATGGAGCCCCAAGCCTGTTACCGGTACCTAAAAGAACTTACAACACCCGTTTGTTGACATTCTCTTAACCTACGACGAAGGATTGATTTGGTGTTACGCACTCACAATTGTGGCGAGTTGGACAAGGAACAGATTGATCAACAGGTAGTTCTGTGTGGCTGGGTCGACACAACGCGCGATCATGGCGGTGCTGTTTTCCTGGATCTGCGAGACCGATACGGCAAGACGCAGGTCGTTGCCGGCCCGGAATGCGGCCCGGAGCTGGTGCAACTGGCAGGCAGGTTGGGCAACGAAGATGTGGTTTGTGTAACGGGCCGCGTCGCAAACCGCCCTGAGGGAAAAATCAACCCAAAACTTTCGACCGGAGCGATTGAGGTGCGTGCCGAGGAGATCGAGATCCTGAACGCCTCGAAGACGCCACCGTTCACGCCCGGCCAAGTCGAGTTACCGGGTGAAGACATTCGGCTGAAATATCGCTACCTCGACCTGCGTCGCACTGCGATGCAAAAAACACTGATACTTCGGAGTCGCATCATCAAGCTGATGCGAGATTATTTCGATGAGCATCAATTCCTTGATATCGAAACACCGATTCTCGGTCGCAGCACACCAGAGGGCGCGCGCGACTACCTGGTTCCAAGCCGAATCCACCGCGGACACTTCTACGCGCTGCCACAGTCGCCCCAACTGTACAAGCAGATTCTGATGGTGGCCGGCTATGACCGATATGTCCAAGTTGCTCGCTGCTTTCGGGACGAAGACCTTCGCGCTGATCGGCAACCGGAGTTCACGCAACTTGACCTGGAAATGTCGTTCGTCGACGCCGATGACATCATGAA
>JAJSAJ010001004.1 GCA_024274855.1 Planctomycetota bacterium
CACCTGGACAACCTACTACGAACGGGATGGCGTGGATCAAGACGGCCTGATGGGACCTGACCAGGGTGCCGATGGATTGGATAACCCGGAGCCCGGTTTTGGACAGCGGTTCGGTGCGGATGATGCTTTCGAACGCGAAACAGCGCCACCCTACAACGCGCCGTTGCGAGGGATCCAGGTCCAGTTGCGGATCATCGATCGCGCCTCGCGCCAAGTGCGCCAAGTGACGGTAACGTCGGATTTCATTCCGGAATAGATCGTTTGGGCAGCTCGGCGGCGCGCAGATTTCGGAAGGAAACGTCGGGGGGCGGATCGTGTCCCTGGAGCATGATTGTCCCCGGTTCCAATCTCAGGCCCTTCCGTGGATTGGCGTGCGGCTTGCGCGTGTCGACCCAGTCCGTGACCTGATAGCCATTGACCCAGACAGCCACATGAGGGCCGTCGGCAACAAGTGTCTTGTAAAACCACTTCTGGTCGTCGGCAACCACGCGTCTCGCGTCTTGGCGTCGAAAGATCCCACCCGTGCCACAGTCGACCGGCTGCGTGCGATCGCCATCGCGGAACCCATTGTTGATCTGGCTTTCGTAGCCATTCATCTTCTCACCCGGAAGACAACGGAAGAAGACTCCTGAGTTGAGATTGGGGGCGTGCGTGATGCATTCAAGCTGCAAAATGAAGTCGCCGAAGGACTTTTCCGTCTCGAGTTGTCCGGAACCGCCCGCGACGTTCTTGACGTTCAGCAGTCCATCTTGTGTAACCGAAAAGACGCAGCTCATCTCGGGATAGGTTTTCCAGCCCGATAGATCGCGGCCATTAAACAACGATGTGAGTCCGAGTGGCTTCAAATGCAGGTTGCGAAGGGCGATTTTTCCGGATTTCGCTCGAACACCAATAGCTCCTCGCGGAATCGGCTGGGGGGCCATGTAATCAACGACTTGACTTCCACCGCACTTCACGACGATGTGCCCCTGATCCACCCGCACTTCCAGCGACTGCCAATCCTGGCCAACAGGTGATTTCGGTGCTCTGGAGGCGTTTTTTCGACCCCGAAGGCTTCCCGTGGGAGATGATTTCGGATCACTGGATATGGTGACTTCATAAACGTCCTCTGACGCATCGGCCGATTGGCTGTCGGCATTGAGCAAGATGCCACCCTCGAACGCGTCGCCCTGTCGAAACTCGAGACGTAGCACATAGTTGGCGAATGGCGTCGACGTGCGCAGAATACTTGGGCCGTCACCGTTGAATACGATCGATTTCGATTGTGAATCCACACTCCAGGCCGGAGCTTCCGCCGTTTGCAAGCCAAACAGAGTCTGGCCGTCGAACAAAGTGATCCATCCGCCCTTCAGGTCTTGCTCTGGAAGCAAGACAGGCGGCTCGCTCGGGCGCGATGCAACCTCGGGCCGATCCACAGTCTTGGAAGGTGTTTTGCGGGCGGGCGTACTCGAATCATTGGCCTGCTTCGCCTCCTGACGCTGGCAGCCCAAACCTGCAAGTAGGCAGCATGCGGCACATAAGGAAAACAGGCCGTACATCGGGTGGCATTTCAGACTCATGGCATTTTTTTCGTTGTTTCGAAGGAAAAAAGTTGGTAACCGTTCACGAAATGTAGGCGGCCGGTTCGCTTCCAAGGGGTCAGACCCATTTTCGGCGACAAAATGCGCTCGCGTAAAGAAACGCTTTCTCCGCCGAAAATTGCGTCAGACCCCAGCGGCGTGAACGGCTACAAAAGTTGTTTGGGTACGCCATTGTGAGCCAGAATGAGGCCGATGTCGAGTGTGGAACCAGCCCAATGCGGAAGGATAACCCCCAAGGTCGGGTTCTTGGAATCGAGCGACCCAAATCGGACTGGCGCTCCGGTTGCCGATTTCGGACGCCGTCAGATGCCCCGATCATGGGGCATCTTCTCAGTAAATGGCCTCCGGTCATCACCCAAATTGTGCTATTTTGATGGGAAACCAGATTTGACGAACTGCCCGGTCACCCTTTAAGCTTGGGGCTACACCGGCGGTGCGACTCGTCTTTTTCGGTGTCAACAACACAAACGTCTTACAGTCCGTCAGGAGAACGCCGGTGAGAGCGTCTCGGTTGGCGTGTGTTCCGAAATACACTGGGTTTGTGGCAGGCGCTGAGTTTCGTGCTCGACATCCCATTCGGCCTGTGGGTTGACCGAACGGGTGCGCGGCTAGCAGTAGCTCGGAGTTGGGCGGCGGCCTTGCCGCCCGTAGTCAGTTTATCAGTAGGAGTATCCCATGCATTTGAGTGCCATTCTTCAAGTCAAAGGCAGCACCGTGTTTACTATTCAACCAACGGCTTCGCTGGCGGACGCGGCAAAGACGATGGTTGAGGATAAGTGCGGATCACTGGTTGTTTGCGAGGGCGAGCAGGTTGTTGGGATCGTAACCGAGCGGGACATTCTTCGCGGTTGCGCGTCACAAAATGAATCGCTCGATTTGATCCATGTGGCCAAGTACATGACGCGAGAGGTCATTGTGGGTGCGCCAAATGATAGGATCAGTGATATTATGGGGTTGATGACGAATGAGCGAATTCGCCATTTACCTGTGCTCGACAATGGCAAACTTGCGGGCATCATCTCGATCGGTGATGTTGTCAAAGCGCAACATGACCAATTGAGTGTCGAGAATCTGTATCTAAAGCAGTACATTCAAAGCTAGCTTCTCCCGCCGGCCCCCCGAAACTCGGCGCCTTTGCACACAACGTTCGCGTTACGAGCAGTCGGTGACGCCCCACTTTGATTCGGATCTGCTGTCGATTACATGCTTGCCACCTCGGAACAACGAACCGTCCCGAACGAGGCAAGAAAAGGAAGAAGCCGACCGTCGGGATGACGAGGGGCAGATTCGTCAAACCACAACCGGCCGGCTTCCCCGTATATCGGGAAACTGCAGTGCAGTAGGGTGTCAAGCTCGCTCGACCCACACCTTCAATCGGTGACGACTTAACGCGAGCGCCGGCACACCAAGCTCCTTGCCATCCACGGCTAAAATGTCATGAACCTTCGAAAAACGGCGAACGAACGTTTACGCTCCCGACGACAACGAAGTGCATGCACAACGCCACGCAGGCAAACTAAAGGGTTTGGCAAACTAAAGGGTTTGGCGAATTAACGAATCAGGAGAATTGACTGGCAAGGCAAAGCGTGTTCCAACGCCTCGCCGCAAGACGCAATCGTCTTTGTTAGGAACCCCTATTCTATCGGGAGCTGAAGACTTGGCAAGCCGTTTGTTGCCGTGACGAGAGATGATTGTGCGAAGAAAAACAGATTGGGAAAATTTGTTGAAACTCCCAAGCGTTTCTTCGGCTTCAAGTGCCAGTTGTCTAACCGATCCGCAGTCGGTGACTGCGTGAAATGACAGCTTGAGATATTAAGCGAGATTCTGTCGGCTGGAGCACGGATTACGGCATTTCACTTTTTTTCGTGATTTCCAACAGGTTTCTGGGTAGAGAAAAACGGACATTCTCATCGCGCACTATGCGGTGTTCAATCGTTGCATCATATTGGCTGCGCAGGTGGTCCAGGCATTGCTGTACGACGGTTTCTGGTGCACTGGCACCGGCCGTGACCAGGACCGTTTGTCGGCCTTCGAGCCACTTAGCATTGATGTTCTCGACGCCATCGATCAAGTAGGCCGGTGTGCCACATTCAGCGGCCAGTTCTCTCAGGCGACGACTGTTTGAACTATTCTGGCTACCCAGGACGAGAGCGACGTCTGCTTCGGAAGCCAGCTTGCGCACGGCAAGTTGCCGGTTCTGAGTGGCGTAACAGATGTCTTCGCGAGGCGGTCCAACGATCCGTGGAAATCGTTGACGCAGCCGCGCAACAATGCGTTCCGCATCATCAACACTTAGTGTGGTCTGCGTTAAATAGGCAATCCGTGCGTCGCTCGGCATCTCAAGCTGGTCGACATCCTCCAGGTTTTCGACAAGTTGAATCGACTCAGGTGCCTCGCCGATTGTCCCTATCACCTCGTCATGACCTTCATGTCCAATCAAGATTACTTGATAGCCTTCCTGAGCGAACCGAATAGCCTCCGTATGAACTTTGGTCACCAACGGGCAGGTGGCATCGATCGTTTGCAGCCGGCGTTGGCTTGCGATCTGTCGCACTTCGGGGGAGACGCCATGCGCCGAATAGAGCAGCGTCGCACCGACGGGTACCTTGTGCAAGCTGCCGACAAAAACAACTCCGCGATCACGAAACGACTGGACAACATGACGATTGTGGACAATTTCGTGAAAAACGTAGATAGGGATACCGAACGCCCGGATTGCCAAGTCCAGGCTCTCAATCGCCATATTGACTCCCGCACAGAACCCGCGGGGCGTGGCTAGAATAACTCGCATGGTCGGTTAAACTCCTCGCGTGTATCATAATCCAGCAGAACGAGTTCGCCCAGCGGCGGAAAGCCGCGTGCAATCCGCTCCGTCCACAGTTGCCACCCGGTTTTGTAACGTAACCGTTCACGGCGAGAGTGCGTGGAGGGGCATTTTTCATTTATCATTTATCATTCTCCATTTTTCATTTTTCACTTATCATTTTTCAGCCTGGGTAGGGTGTCAAGCTCGCTCGACTACCGCAAGCAATCGGTCACCACGCGTAACGCGAGCGCCGGCACACCAGAATCCGGTTTCCATCGTCAAACATGCGCACCGCGCGCGCATCCTACGCAGTACGACTCGAATTCCGATTGAACTTGATGACTGCCAACTGGATCACGAAACAGCTTGAGCAATATGGTCCGGGCGCGACCGGTTCGGTTCGTCCTTCGCTTGCGGCCGCCGATACCTATTGCCGCCGCCTGGCTCGCCGGCACTACGAAAACTTCGTCGTTGCCAGCCTGCTTCTGCCTCGAATCGCACGCCGCGACTTCCACCGCATTTATGCCTACTGCCGATGGGCGGACGATCTGGCAGACGAGATGTCCGATCCCCAACAGAGTCTTGAGTTGCTGCAGTGGTGGCAGGACGAGCTGAGGCGGTGCTATCAGGGCAAGGCGATTCATCCAGTCTTCGTGGCATTGAGCGAGACGAATGAGCGTCTGCAAATTCCGGAGCACCCATTTTCGGAATTGCTCGCCGCGTTTCGGCAGGACCAAACCGTCACGCACTATGCAACTTTTGACGATCTATTGGCCTATTGTTCGCGATCGGCAAATCCAGTTGGGCATATCGTTCTTTACCTGGGACGATGTTACAACGAGGCCAATGTTTACTGGTCCGATCAGATTTGCACCGGTTTGCAGTTACCCAATTTCTGGCAGGATGTCGCTCGCGACCATGATCGGGGGCGGATTTACGTACCTCAAGAGGATCTCGATCGTTTCGGCTGTGGCCAACAGCCGTTTCTCGAGCGGCGTTGCACGGACGCTTTTCGCCGAATGATGCAGTTTCAGGTAGAGCGAGCTCAGTCGTTTCTGCGAGCGGGACAGCCGTTGGTCGACAACGTTCCGCGATGGCTGCAAGTGGATATTGACCTTTTTATTCGCGGAGGTTTGGCCACACTTCAAGCGATTCGCGGAGTCGATTACGATGTGTGGCAAAGCCGTCCGAAAGTTCGGCGCATTCACCAAGCGTGGTTGTGGACAATGACTACGTTGAGACACAAGTTGGGTTTCCATAAAAATCATTCCGATGACCTGTCCCCTTGAGGCCAGCTATGGGCATTGCCGGCATCTGGCTCGCAATGCAGCGTCCAGTTTCTGTTGGACGTTTTTACTGCTTCCACATGGCAAGCGGCAGGCGATGTACGCGCGTTATGCGTTTTCACGCCACACGGACGACATAGGTGACGGTACAACGTCTCCACACCAGGGCCACCTACCCGACAATAACAGGAAACTTACGAACCGAAACGGCACCGGTGTCTGCAATTGTTCGACCAACCAGACTCGCCAGCCTCAACCTGCTCAGACAATCGAGTCGCGTCGCGTGGAGCTGGCACAGTGGCGACAGCAACTCGAACTGGCGCTGTGGGGACGGCCCGAACATCCCATTATGTGTGCGCTGGCCGATACGGTCAGTCGTTTCGCGATTCCACACCAGTACTTGTTCGATATCATCGATGGTGTCGCGATGGACCTGGATCCCGTCGCCTTCGAGACGTTCGAGCAATTGCGCGCTTATTGTTATCGCGTCGCATCGGCCGTCGGCTTGGCTTGCATTCATATTTGGGGATTCGAGGGGGATGAGGCAATCGAGCGAGCGATTGATTGCGGGATCGCCCTCCAGCTGACTAATATTATCCGTGATATCCACGAAGATGCGCTTTCGGGACGTGTTTACTTGCCCCGCGAGGATCTGGAGCGATTTGGATGCCCTGTTGCACAATTGACGCATGGAGCACCGAGCCCAGAGCTTGCCGAAATGATTGCATTCGAAATTGATCGCGCGGAAACCTATTATCGACTGGCCGCACCCCTGGCCCGGCAACTCTCTTCCGATGGACGCCGCGTATTCTCCCTGATGATGGGAACCTATTGGCATCTGCTTTGCCGGTTGCGGCAACGCGGAAATGACATTGGCAATCGGCCGCACCACGTCGGTGGTTTGGCACGCATTGCCATTGCCGGGTCGGCCCTATTGCCCTGGGGCGCCGCATACCGGGGCAAGTTCCGACAAAACGTCTGAGCCGTTTTTTTGCGCATGTGACGGTGGTTTCTCCTTCAATGTCGCAAGATGGATTCACGTTGAGTACACGCCAGGGTTACAAGAATCCCTTTGTATGATGGGCTTGTAGCCCGTCGAAGAAGCGGGGTAACCGTTCACGGGGTTTTCGTCTGCCATCGCGTTAGCACCGGAGCGTTCCGCGATTTATCATTAGTCATTTGACATTACTCATTTATCATCGAGAGAGGCAGCGCTGCGGGGTCATACTCTTTCCACTGAAAAATGAAAAATGAAAAATGAGAAATGAGAAATGAGAAATGCCACCTGCCCCTCCACGCACTCTCGCCGTGAACGGTTACCTCAAGCTGGCCGGACGGTGGCTGCGGCACCCGCGATCCATCGCATCCACATGCCGCGATCAAGATCGTGAACGACAATTCGCTCAGGACATCCGGCGTTGTGCAAGACGGTTTCCGCCGCCAGATAGCCGCTGCGCACCGCGCCTTCCATCGTTCCCGGCCAGCCGGTCGCGGTCCAATCGCCTGCCAAAACCAATTGTTGCAGACAGGTTCGCTGCGACGGCCGCTTCGCCTCGAGTTGCGGGACGACCGAAAATACGGCGTTCGGTATCGTGACGACTCGCGAGTCGACCAAACTGGCTTCGGATGCCTCTGGCCAGATCCGAGCCAATTCGGCAACGACGGTTCCAACCAATTGATCGCGGTCCCATGGCACCACGTCGTACGAGGCGCTGATGACGACCTGGTAATGATAAAGCACAGGCCCACCGGGAACATTCGGCATTCGA
>JAJSAJ010001005.1 GCA_024274855.1 Planctomycetota bacterium
CAGCAACGATCTCGTGTCGGTGGATTGGCTTGAGTTAGTCGGTCATCTCTATACAAAGTAGCTTGGAGGAGTCGATTTCGATGAAGAAAGTAACCAATGTGTTTGAGGCGATTCTCAAATACGGCCACGACGAGGACTTCGCGCCTCATGCGGAGTCCGACGCGTTTATTCCCACCGATGCTCCTGCCGGTTCGCCCGCGAAGATTGCTGAACTGCGACGACGGGTCGAGATGGGCCTGCCCCTTTGGCATGAATCGGATCGGCACGACTACAGTGGTCTGACCGGCGCCGTGCGTCCACGCGACTGAGTCGATTCTGCTCGCTCTGACAACGATTCGTGATCAAGCCAATGCAAGAAGGTTCGGCAAGTGGGCCGAACCTTCTTGCTGCGCACGTTTTCCATCGCCCGGGCAAGACCGTCTCAAACCTCTTGTCCAGACTGTCTGTCTCGCCAGATCACAACACGGATTGCCAGATACGGAGCCAGGAACGCAGAAAAAATCCCGATCTTGAGCAACATCATTCCTCCGTAGTGCACCAGCCAGAAGTTATCGCGAGTCACCGGAATCAGCCGCGTATGGAACTGGTAGACCCAATCTCCGGCCAGAGTGAGAATGGTGAACCAGAAAACCAACCCGAGCATCGAGATCATGAAGGCCCAGATCAACAGACGTGCAATGGTCCGAAGCACTCGATCCTGATTGGCATGTTCCGGCATTCTTACATCTCCTGACTGCATTCACTTCGGAGCCGCTGGCGCCTTTCTGGCGTTTTTTTCGGCCAGCGCGGCTTTCAGCCGAGCCTGGATCTCGGCGGCTCGTTTATGAGCAGCCGCAAGGGTTGTCTGGTCCGCCGTCACTTGTTTTTTGGCGAGTTGCCACGCCTTGTTCCGCTGAACAACATCCTTGCGCTTAGCCTTTTTCGCTTCCTGCAGCTGCTGCAAACGCGTTGCGACTTGCTCTTCAAGTGTGCTGTGGCGCGCAGTTGCCGTGGCCACTGCCTGCAGAGCGGTCTTCAATTCACCTTGCAAACTTTCGACAAGCATCGCAATGGTCGGTGGATTGGGGGGCAACTGAGCAGCTTCCTTACCGTCGTCCACGTTCCACATGCGAACCGTGCCGGTCCAATCACCGGCAATTACCCGCTTCCCGTCGTGGGAAATGGCAACACGCATCGCCTGCTCGGCAAATGCTGGAAACGTCTTGAGCAACTTACCATTCCCATCCCACAACTTGGCCCGATTGTCGCGTCCGGAAGTGACCAGCCGCCCGTCATGCGCATAGGCAATTGACAGAACGCCACCTGAATGTGCATTCCAACGTTTGATCTGCTTGCCGTCATTCATTTCCCAAAGCCGCACGGTTCCGTCCAATGAAGCACTTGCCAGAACATTCGAATCCGAACGCCACGCAACATCCGTGATTCCGGCCGTGTGCCCCCGCAAGTTCAAGTACTCACGAGCCGTATCGGCCTCCCAAACAAACAGCCCGTTGGTTCGATCTCCCGAAGCGAGCAACACGCCATCAGGACTGAACCGTAACGCATAGATCCAATCCGTATGTTTCCGGATCTGGTGTAGCAGTTCGCCAGTTTCGGCAGACAGAATCCGGACGATGCGGCTTGAATCTCCCAAGACAATCTGCGTCTGATCGGGACTCAGGTCGGCCGCCAGTATCGCATCGAGCTCATCGCCAACCTTAGCCAACTGTTTTCCCGTCTTCACATCGTACAGAGCCGTCCAGCCCGCGGAACCGCCGTGTCCACCCGCGGCCAACAACAGAGCGCCACTGCGACTGAAATGCAAACAGTATGGAATTCCGTCCACAAAGGGCAGAATACCGGCCAACTCACCGGTGTCCGTATTATAGAGACAGATTTGCTGTTGGCCGGCAATCGCAGCCAATGGTGCCCATGGACTGGTCGCAATCGCGGTGACCGCCGCGGCCCGAGGCGTATAGACGACCGGTTCGATCGAAAGGCCTTCAGGCATGACGACCGGTCCTTGGGAACGTCCGGAGGTCGCCGAAATCGCCAGGCTGACGGAAGATTTCTTGGCAGTCGCTTTCGAGCCGGAATTTTCAAGCAGTCCGTCCTCGATCCACCGCCGAACCAATGCCAACTTGTCGGCAGGCACTTTGTCCTGGTCCGGAGACATGTTCGGCTCTTCGTCGTGATTAATCAGCGCCCACAAACGCGAGCTGTCCAGGTCGTCCTCGAACACGACCTCACCACTACTGCCCCCTTCGATCAACTTCGTATAGTTATCGACCGCCAAGCCTCCCTTGGCCTGGTTCTGGTTATGGCACGTGAAACAATACAGTCTCAGGATCGGTCGGACATGACTGTCGTAGGTAATCTTCTCGACACTCTTCGGCGCCTTGTCGGCACCAAAATAATGTGTCGTGATAAAAGCGGCCATGCAGAACCCGACGACGAAAATGCGGAGAGAACGTACATTCATGGCATTATCCCATTGATGGAGCGGAGCGATCGTGAGCGCTTGCACCGAGTCGGAAAAGCTCGGCATCGGCTCCACGCTCAAAGTACTCTAGTGGTTAAAGATAAACTCACGCGAATTCAGAATGGCCCAGAAAACGTCTTGCAAGCCAACGTTCGGCTTCCCGGCATCCTCCACGATCTTCATCAATGCCGATATTTCGTCGGCCGTCGGCTGGCGGGTAAGTGCCCGGATAAAAAGCGTTTCGATGATCTGTTCCGGCGTCTTCTTCTCGGCAAGCATCCGCTGAACCAGACCACCCTGCGCTATCTTGTTCTGAATCGTGGGCCCGTTGAGCAAGTGCAAGGCTTGGGAAAGACTCGGCGCCGTACTGACCTCGGATACCGCGACCGTTTCACGCTTGGCTCGCCCAAACGTCGTCAGGAAATAGTTTGACGTGCGACCGTCGGCAATATGAACGGCCCGAGCACCAAGGGGCAACCCTCGAAACTTGTCCTTGGTCTCCGTAACCTGACTGATGCAATCGAGCAACATCTCGGCCCGAATGCGCCGGGGAGTCGCATGTGCGAAATTGCGGTTGTCACCCGCATTACTCGCGTTGCGATGGCAACTCCGTTGATAAGCGTTCGAATTGCAGATATCTCGAACAA
>JAJSAJ010001006.1 GCA_024274855.1 Planctomycetota bacterium
ATCGGTGCCTATAGTAGTATAGTCCTGTTTCTTTATCGTACCGCCGACCCGTATAAGTATACTCGACATCGTAGTTGGAGGCACTACGAATGTTCGACCAAGTTGCGTCATAAATTGTCAATACCCCGTACGGGCTGTAGACGTACCGTTCCAACGCATCGCCGCCGGTGTCGACGATCGTCGTCACGTTAAAATTGGCATCCGCCAGGTAGTAGATCCGGCCGTCGTCGCACGTACTGTCGCTGTCCGTATTCTCGTCACGCAAGACGGCCGCGTCAATGTAACGCAGCGACCAGACGTATTGATACTTGGGCTGCAGGCTCTCCGGGCCCGTGTTCTCGCTGCTCGAGCGCCGCGTCTCCATGACCTGCCAGCCGCTGTTGTAGAACGTGTGCACGTATGTGTCGATTCCGTTCGGGCTTGCCGGGCTGTCCGTGTCGATGTGCTTCTTCACCCGGCGTGCCAGGCCATCGTACTCGGTTTCGTGGCGACTGGGGGAGGGACGCAGTGCCCCCTTGAGGGCTCAAAGCCTGACCGAGTTGCGTTTCCCGATAAATGTTCAATGTTCTCGACGCTTCCGATTCATAACGGCTACTTCAACGATGGTATTGGTGCTGCGTTGGCGGTAGACCATCCGGCCAAGGTACGAGACAATTCACAACGACACGATGCTTGCCTCCCCGATATTGCTGTATCATAATTACATGAGTTGACTCTGATTAATAACTAGCCACGCTACAGACGCTGCATTACTAAGGCGAGCTTCGCTCGCAACCCAAGTGGCGGAGCCACGACCAGTATTGTCCGACGGACCTGGAGATCCGCCGGACGAGATGCGCGCACCGTGCGCGCATGTCACAACCTAAGACTCTAACGACGCTGGGCCTCGGTCGAATTACGAGCTACCACTTGGAGTTGGTTGCGGTCCTGCCGCTCTGTGTCTGCCGTCTTGTTGGGTATCGGGCCTGTTCGCACGAGCGCAAATGACGACGTGTCGGTGCTGCGTCTAGATCGGTTTCCAAGACACATCGAATTGAAGCTAGGCACGTTCTGCCCGAAGGACAAGCGTGTTTTGGAGAGACCGAGCGAAACAGCCGCATTGCTGGCTGAGCTGTTTGACGCCGAGCTTAGACGAGTTGATCTGCCGATCGTTGAAATCCATGCGTTCACCGGTACTTGCAAGACAGGCAGGGTCATCGGTGGCCGTGCACTGACCAAAGAGGAGCATGTAGCATGAAGCGAGCTTTTGCCGGCGGGATACTTGTGGCGGTGATCTTGACGACGCCGGCGATCGGAGTGGAGGTCAAGTCGTTACGAAGTGACGTGACAACCCTTTGTAGGCGGTACGTGACTGGCTTTGGAAGTTCAGAGACTCAGCTGGTGTACCATCACCGGCTTAACGGACCGCGAGGGATCCGCGCACTTACAAGCCCCGCTGAAATCAAGACTGGAACGGTCGCCGGAAAACCACTTGCCTACGGCTACGGGTCTGGGATTCAAGATGTTGCTCTCGAAAATGGCCAGTTTCTTTTCTCGCTTTGTGAAGTGTTCGACGTGACGCGCGATCCCGATGTCGGCAAGATGGCCAAGTCGATCTTTCGTGGCATTCGCCGCGTAGCAACGGTCTCGCCCGTACCAGGCTTTGTTCCTCGTGGTCCGCATCCTGACGGCCATAGCTACTATCGTGACTCGTCCCGCGACCAACACGCTGCGTTGACCGAGGTATTGTGGCGATACGGCCGCAGTGCGTTGGCGACGGTGGACGATCGTCAGTTCATTGCCCACGAGTTGGATGAAATGGCTCGACGCATGGAGGCCAACTACTGGAAAATCCTGGTCGAAGACGGAAGCCACATCGCGCACGTCGGCTTCAGCTGGAAACAGGCAACCCCAATCGGGGCGATCTCCTTGCTTTCCTTTCTCGCGATTGTGGCCGATGCGACAGGGGATTCGCACTGGAAGGATACTTATCGTGAATACTCGAACGAGAGAGACGCATTC
>JAJSAJ010001007.1 GCA_024274855.1 Planctomycetota bacterium
TCACCGACGATTTCAGCCGTGCAAGCGTCATGCCTTTTGGATCCACGTCACACGACACGCCGTCCCAGGGTTTGCCGTAGTGGTACCGATAGGCGCTGTACTCGTGCTCGTCCCAATAAACACCGTCGGCTCCGATTTTGTCGAGGATCACATCGATGTTCTTCGCAACCGCTGGCCCATAGCTGTTGTCGGCAGTTGGAAAGAATAGACGCTGATACGGTTTGCCGTAGTTGGCTTGCGTGCCATCCGGGCGCAATACGCGCGCGTCGGCGAATCGTTCGGGCGATTCGTCCAGCACGTCCAGGAAACAATGAAAATAGACAAGGTTGTTCACCGATGGTACTAAACGCCGCCGACGGGCGAAGGCGCGGACATAGGGCGCGTGATCCACCAACTGAAAGGCCGTTCCATGGGCATAGCGACCTTTGTACCTGCCGATCGACGCGCACGCATAATGCGCATCTTTCAAGACCAAGAAATCGCGAGTCTGTTAGTCTGTCCATGGCTCGGTCAACGTGGGCGAAGCACGGAAAAAACAGAAGGCCCCATCGATCGTGAAGTTCGCGTCCATCATGCGTCGCGCCGTATTCAAAAAACGCCAGTAATCCGGTTTACTGACAGGAATGATCGCCCATTGCACGGTATAGGTCGCACCCGGCTTCAACGCCAGATGATTGTCCGCAATGCCTATCGTATCCCCCGTGGCATAACTGGTCACATGAATGCGCATCACATCGCTCATCGCCAACATGCCGATTCCTGCCGTTCGTGTCGTTGCGAATGTGGTTGGATTGGAGGGTTCGGAAACGCTGCCGATCCGAGCGGGACGCATCAGGCCCGCAAGCCACACGCGATCCAACATTTTGCCCACAGCCACTTCGTGACGCTGCATCAACGGTAGGTTCTTCTTGGTCAGGTTCGTGAAAGTGTCGCGCACAATAATGGATTCAGGCGTTTTCTTGACGTGACGTTCATGTTTGAAAAAACGGTTCGAACCGGTGACCCATTTCGGTTTCGGAGTCGAGAACCGGGTTCGAACTTCGAATGTGTCGCCACCGACCGTGATGCGAAGCAGATTCTTGCCGGTTGACGATTCGACGGTATATTGCGTGGTCAGCGTGGTTCGTGGCTCAATGACTGGCAGCGGACCGGTCGGTGCAGGGCTGCGTTTTTGCTCCTTCAACGTCAGGCTTCGGAAATCGATGCGCGCGTTGGCGACCACCAGTTCACGTTGCACTCGCGGGTCCGCCTGATTCCGCACAACGAGCTCATTCTTACCCACGTGCAACAGATCGGTCACTTTTAACTGGAACTCACAAGCCTTCATGCCGTTCATCAACCCGTAGTGCGAGTTTTTGTCCGGACTGACAAAGTCGGGGGAATAGTAAGTGGTCAAGCGATCTCCGGCGGCCATCGAGTAGACCTGTCCGCTCCGCGCGAGTGCTCGAGCTGGCTTGTTTAACAACCGACTTCCCGCCAGGCGAATGCCGTTTACCGTCAGCATCAAGGCCGGCGTATGGCCGGCCACTTTGGCTGTCTCGATTCGAGCGTTCACCGTCAATACAGCGTCACGGTTCTTGGGCAAAGAAGCGATGTTGACGGTGAATGTCTTTTCCTTGCCCTGGAGCAAGCGAACCTTGTCAAACAACGGAACCGGCGCAAGTGTGTCGGAAACCGATTCCGCGACCGTTACGAGAGTCGAACCGGCAGTGGCCGACTTCCACATCGGTTGCGTGCCGAAACACAACAGCATGCCGGTTGTCAAGATGACGGTGCTTAATCTGTTCATAACTGAGAACCTGATCATTCTGAGCAAATAAGGATTCGCCAATCAATAACTGTCGCACTTTTCCGCGTACATACCCCCATGGGCTCGCCCCATGGGTGAATCAGTCTCGCAGCTAAGAAGGATCGCCGCACGAACGCCCCCCCAGTAAACGCGACAACAATTGATCTGCCGGTCCTAAGGCATTTCTTGCGGACGGTGCATGCCGTTCTCGATATTCGAAATATCCCTGGCTGCTGTCTGTTCGCCCCACTTCTCGACGGGGTATGGTTCAATTGGACATTGGGGCGTCTCCCGTGAAGCCTACCCCGGATTATTCAAGTGTCTGTAATTCAGCCATCAGGCGACCATATGGGGAGCCCAGTGGAAAGCCCGTATATTGTCAATATCCGCCACCGTTGTCGGCATTTCGGACAGACCGGTCGCCCGGTCACTTGGCCTGCGCGCCGAACAGCTCGTCATCGGTGCCGACGGAGAAATTCTGCAGTCGAAAGTAGGTCGCTCGGCCACCCGGGTCGGCGAACTCGGTCAAGCGGAGTTTCAAATCGCCGGGACGCTTGCACGCATAGCCTGGCGTCCATGCCTGGATGATGCAGGCCAAACCGTCTGGACGTACCGAATCATCAGGGACCGGTTGGCCAATCGATTGCGGATCGAGTGTGATTTGGCCCAGGTCCGCGCCATCCTTCTCGGCAAGCTTCTTGTTCTGCTCGGGATTCAAACAGAACAGCAGCGGGCCACGCATCACGGCCACGCGACCGAACTGGCGCCGGCGTCCAAGTACCAGTCGCCATGGCATCGGCAGTTCGAGCCGAATCGTATCGCCCGGTTTCCAACGGCGGCGAACACTGTGGAACTGAGCGCCGGCCACCGATCGTGCCGGCTGGTCGTTCACGGCGATTTGTGCCTTGGAGCACCAAGCGGGTATCCGTAACCGCACTGCAAAGTCA
>JAJSAJ010000096.1 GCA_024274855.1 Planctomycetota bacterium
CTGGTCCCCGGCGCGTTGCTTACCGCCGATCGCGTGAACAAGAAACTGCTGGTTACCGCGACAGAGAAGGATCAAAAGCGGATCGAGGACGTTGTTAAGGAAGCTGATGTCGCGGCCGATAACGGAATGGTGACCGAGGTTTATGATCTGACCATCGCCAATCCGACCACCCTGGCCGCGGCCATTCGGCCGCTGGTTCCCAGTGCGCGGGTCGGTTTCGACGCGATCGGCAAGACACTGATTGTCACCGCGTCGCCGGAAGATCATGTTCGAATCAAGCTGATTGTTGACAAGGCCGATCGCCGTGATGAAGGGGACGTGGTGACGAAAGTCTACGCACTGAAACTGGCCGATCCCCGCTCGGCTCTGATCGCCCTGAAACCGATGTTGGCCGGTGCGACGATGAGCGCCGACCCCAGTACCAATACGCTGATTGTTACCGCCTCGGAAAAAGCCCAGGCAGAAGTCGCGGCGATTGTCAAAGGACTTGATGTCGAGGATCCGAATGCCGTTGTCCTGCGTACGTACCGTGTCGGGAACGCCGACCCCCAAGACGTCTATCAGTCGCTCAGTACGCTCTATCGGTTGAACCGAACCATTAATGTCGGCTATCAGGAATCGACCGGCATGATTCTGGTTACCGCGGCCGCTGTGGATCAGGATAATGTGGCCAAGGCGATCGAAGATATTGACAAGGCGACAGCCGGTCGTGAAAAGACAACACTCGAAGTCTATTCGTTGACCGGACTCGACGGCACCGCCGCCGTTCGAACGCTCGATGCCCTGATGGTCAATGAAACACCGAAAGTCGACCTTCAGTTCGACTTCAGCAATAACCAGGTGCTGGCCGTTGCCGATTCGGGCCAGCATCAGATGATCCGCAAGGCACTGGATCAACTGAAGCCCGAGCAGCGTGAGGTCGAAGTGTTCACGCTGAAATCGGTCGACCCGTTTGCGGCCCAGACGGCGATCGAGTCCATGTTCAGAGACCTGCCGATCGCTTCGGCACCATCGATCGACACCGCCCCCGGCACGCAGCAACTGTTCATTCGCGCGACAAAGACGCAAATGGATCGGGTCCGCGAGTTGCTCGAGAAAATGGGCGAAGATCCCAAGACGGGTGGGCGTCGCGGTTCGGACCGAAAGATGCGTGTCGTTCCGTATTCGGGGGATCTGGACCAGATGCTTCGGCAGATCGAGCGGGTCTGGCCCCAGTTGCGAAGTAATGAGATCCAGATTCTGAGGCGACCCGGCGAGCCAGGCGGCCGAGCCAACAGAGCGGGTGGGACGGGTGCCAAACAACCGGCTGCCGGCCCGCCAGCCCGATCCGGATCCGCGCCGGCGAAACCGGCCGATTCCGGCAAACAGCCCTCGGACACGACAACACCTTCCGCCAAGAAATCAGCTTCGGTTGGTGGCGAAGCCGAGTGGTGGATCGGCACGCCTGCAGTACCCGTCGCGGAATCGGGGCAACCGAACGGTGCGGGCCAGGCACGTGAGTCTGGTAAAACGCCGGCGGCTGAAAAGCCCGGCCAGCCCGCGGTGCCACCGAAACCTC
>JAJSAJ010001008.1 GCA_024274855.1 Planctomycetota bacterium
GAACGCACGGTGCAAATCCTCGGCTGATGGATGTTGTTGCTCGAGCGACTGAGCGCGAACACTCGCAACATAGTCTTGCAAGGTCACCGGTGCCGCACCGAAATACGTGCAATGTTGCGAATGACGTCGAGCCCGTTCGCGTCCCAAGTCGGTCAACTGGTAGATATAGTCATTCATCGTGGTCGAACCACGGTGGACAACCATCTGATCGTATTTCAAGCCCTGCAGTACCGCCTCGATCATCTTGAACGGCAGGCAAATGTGATCCGCGATCTCTCGGCCAACAAGGTCGCCACGCGAAAAAAGCAGCTTCAACACCAACGACTCGACCATGCTCTCCGAGACACCGGCTCGTTGAATCGTCTCCGGCTCTCGTGGAATAAAGAGCGGCCATTCGGTACCAGCAGCTTGATCCTCCGGCGGTGACTGGCAGCTGGCGGCGCCTCCCTGAGTCAGCGAGTGAATTCGTTGCAACATCGACGAGAGTTTCTCGTCGTCCGCCTCCGACGACTCATCCGCGGCGGAAGATTCGTGCGATGGTTCGGTTGCCGCCACCGCGTCCCAAGGGTCCTCGATGGTCCCCTGGTCGCCATTTGTCTGAAGCAGCTTGGCCAATAGGCTGTTTTCCGGGTGCGATGCCATGCGTGACCTGTTTTTTGTCGTTGGGATGTCGTTTTTTTGGCGACCGTTCACGGAATGTAGGCCGCCGGCTCGCTTCCAAGGGGTCAGACCCATTTTCGGCGACAAAATGTGTTCGCGTAAAGAAACGCTTTCTCCGCCGAAAATTGCGTCAGACCCCAGCGGCGTGAACGGCTACGTTTTCATTGGCGACCGAGAAGATCCGATGGCGAAAGCCCGAAAGGAACCTCAAGGCAAAGAAGGCTCACTGAAAACCTAGGTCGCGGGACGCGGCGCGTCAAACTTGGCCGTTCCGTCTGGTCGGCTTGTATCGACCCTAGTGGTCCGACCGAGACACTCATTGCCGAACAGGCGTGTTACCCCGGCGCCAAGCTCTTTATTGCGGTCAAAACGCGAGCGGCACCCTCGCAAATAACCTATACTTTTGTGGGGCATGGCCGTTCGATGACCACACGCGCCGAGGACTCTGAATGCCATATTCTGGCGAAGACCTTTCTATTCTCGCAGCTTCTCTTTCAGTACCGATTCCCTCGCATGTCGCACGCAGCAACCTGTTCTCGCGCATCAGCGATCTGTCGTCGTTGAACGCGGGGACCCGCCAACTGGTGCAGCTGATCGGCGACGATTCGGATTCCCTGGAAGACCTGCATGCATTGATTCGCACGGACCCATCGCTGGTCGCGCAGATCCTGCGCCGCATCAATTCGGCATACTACGGCCTGAACCGCGAGATTCATTGCCTTTCCAACGCGGTCGAACTACTCGGTTATCGCGAAATCCGCAACTTGGCGATCACGGTCTATCTGGCTCGCATGTTCCAGCCGGAAATGGCAATCGGATCGTTCAGCCGCGCCGGGCTGTGGAATCACAGCGTCGCGGTCGCCGCGGCAGCTCACCTAGTCGCCCGTGTGTGCGGCTGCGGCGTACCGGCCGACGCGTATATCGCCGGTCTGCTGCACGACATCGGGCTGTTGCTGGTCAACCGTAACTTGCGGCGCCGATTCATGCACTTCATCAACAGGCTGCACCAGCACGAAACGACGTGCATGGCCGAGCGACAGGTTTACCAGTTCGACCACGCTCAATTGGGC
>JAJSAJ010001009.1 GCA_024274855.1 Planctomycetota bacterium
GCGCGATGGAATATCTTCAGCATTCCGGCGTTTTCCGGCAACACATCGGCATGAAACTCGCGAATGCCTCGTTCCTTGCCGATTTCAATCAACCGCTGGAACAGATAGGTACCGAGCCCTTTAAGTTGCCAGTCGTCGCGAACGACGAAGGCCAGTTCGGCGGCGCGCATCGCGGGGTCGGTTAGATACCGGCCGACGGCGACGATTTCATCCAACCCCCCTTGGCCATGCACGGCGACCAACGCCATTTCGGTCTCGTAATCGACGTTACAGAAGACCTGAACCTTGTTATGCGGCATTGATTTGAGCGTGCCGTGGTACCGCAAATACTTGGTTTGTTCACTGAACGAATAGAACATCCCCTTGATCTTATCCTCGTCCGCCGGGCGAATCGGCCGGATCATCAGGTCCGTGCCGTCGCGCAGCTGATACACGGTCTCCAATTCAGCCGGATAGTGTTGCTTGGGCGGCAGGATTTGATCGGCATAGACCAGGTGTCGTCGTTTGGCGGCGTGGAGCAATTCCGGGCGAAAATCGGGATGTGTAATATTGACAAGTGCCATTGCGCGTTCTCGCATCGTCTTTCCATGCAGATAGGCAATTCCATATTCGGTGACAACGAAATGGACATCGCCTCGCGTGGTGACGACACCAGCCCCTTGTTGCAGGAATGGGACAATACGGCTTCGCACACCTTGCTTGGTGTTCGCGGTGCTCGGCATCGCCAAGATCGGCTTACCCCCTCGGGCCAGAGCGGCACCTCGCATGAAATCGGCGTGACCACCAATTCCACTATAGAGCCGCTCGCCGATCGAATCCGCCACGGCCTGCCCCGTCAGGTCGATCTCAATGGCTGAATTGATCGCGACAAGATTGTCGTTCTGACAAATGACTCGCGGATCATTCGTATACTCCGACGGATGCATTTCGATCATCGGATTGTCATCCAAAAACTCGAAAAGCTGCCGAGTGCCGGCGGCGAAACTGCCGACGATCTTGTGTTGATGCAGGGTCTTGCGCCGGCCGGTAATGACACCCTCCTCAACCAGCTTGATGATCCCATCGGAAAACATCTCCGTATGGATGCCGAGATCATGACGATCGGTCAGTTCCAACAGCACGGTATCGGGCAAACGCCCAATGCCCATCTGCAGCGTATCACCGTCAGAAACCAAAGTAGCGACGTTCGCGGCTATCTTCTGGGTAACTTCATCCGGCTGGTCAATAACCGGCCACTCCAACAACGGTTCGTCGTGCTCCACCAAATAGTCGATATCCCGCACATGAACGAAACAATTACCGAGCGTTCGCGGCATAAACTTGTTCACTTGGGCAACGAGCAAGTGAGCCGACGTCGCGGCCGATCGAGTCATATCGACCGATACGCCCAGGCTGCAGAACCCATGCTGATCGGGCGGGCTGACCATGATCAGTGCAACATCGATCGGCAGGCGACCGGACTGGAACATGTCGGGAATCTGCGAAAAGAAAATGGGGGTGTAATCGGCGCGCACCTGCCCAACCGCCTCACGGACGCTATTGCCAATGAAAAAAGCATTTGCCCGAAAACGCTCGGAATACTTGGGGTCGGTGTACGGAGCAACGCCCATCGTCAGCACGTTGAGGACTTCGGTATCCGCGGCACCTTCACCACTATCGACCAATGCGCGAACCAACTCCTGCGGCTCGCCACATGCCGATCCGACAAACACGCGATGGCCCGGCTTGATGTGCTTGATAGCCGCCTTTGCCGAGACCAGTTTATGTTTCCAGACCTCACGCCATTCGATTGTCATGATTCAGTCGCTCCGATCATAGAATCCTCAGAATCACTCAGTAACTCAATGGGAAAAACGTAACTGTTTAGCCGTCTGCAGTAGGATTTGTATTGGCTGCGGTTTCTTCGGTTGATCGACCCCAACGGTCCTTGTGTGGTTGGTAAGCGAGTCTATTGAGCTAAGAGCGGCATGTCATGCCAACCCCCGCTTCCTCCATTTGGCTAAACTGTTACGGAAAAACGTGTAGCAGTTGAGTCAAGTTTCAGCGACCAACGGGAGCAAGCGATCATGGTCCGAGCAGTCGAATCGCAGTGGTCCGAGGCCGCGGGCTGGTCTGAGCCTTGGGTTGTGACATGCTCGCACGGTGCGCACATGTTTTGTGAGCGAACAACGGGGAGTGCCCAAATGCGGACGCGGTCCCTATTTGGTTGGCGGCCCTGCCGCCTGAGTCAAGATAATTCTCGCATCAGCGACCATGGCGCCTTTGCCTCGTGCGTAAACCAACAGCGGGTTGATATCCAGCTCCTGAATCCTCGGATGATCGGTGACGAACTGACTGA
>JAJSAJ010001010.1 GCA_024274855.1 Planctomycetota bacterium
AAAATGGGTCTGACCCCTTGGAAGCGAACCGGCGGCCTACATTCCGTGAACGGTTACCAACAGAGAGTGTACGAGGGCTGAAAGCCTCGTCATAGACCTCCTTCGCGTCGAATTGACCGACAGGGGTGTCGAGTCAAGCGATACTGGTTCACATTCTGCCGAGCGTCTGTCGGTTGATTTGTCGCCGCCGTTCGGTGTTTTGTGCAATCTTACTGATTTGTCACTCGTGGGCACATCAATTGCCTCGCACATGGTTCATGCCGGGCGCCGAACTGGTTGGAATATAGTCACCCTACCCGAACGGCGGGAAGAGCCTGGCCAAATTGGGAGCGAGTCCCCGTGGTCGCCGCCCTGGATGTTGTTCGAAGATGACCTAGAATGAATAGAGTCTGTCGAAGAAGCTGGCAGACCGACGTCTTACGGCATTGATCGTAAGGTGGTCCAGGTAGGTCCCGCTTGCCGAGCGGGACATGGCGTAATCCCGGACGCTACAAGAGGTTTGGAACTGCAGCCGGGACCTGTTTGCCTGCTGCTGGACCGGATTGCGATCAAGGCCACGTTTTACAGATACCTGCCGATGAATGCTGATAGAGATCCGAACCCCGATTCCGACGCGAAGTCGCCACGGTCTGAGTCGGACCGGCCTTTGATTGTTCGATCTGGAGATTTGCTACAGGGCCGTCGGGAAATCTGGATCGAGCATGGTGACGATCTGTACCGCCTGCGCGTCACGACCAGCGGTAAACTGTATTTGACAAAGTAGTTCAGCTTTCGTGGCGGCTGAATAGTCAACGACCGACTTCAACTTGATATGTCCATGTTCGCTCGCCTGATAACGCGTCCATCACCGCTGACGGGAACGCTCTGCTCATTGGTCGCGCACGCGGGGATGATCGCTGTGATGTCCTTCTGGTGGAGCGTGCCGGTTACCCAGTTTTCGACCGCCGGACAACGTGACGCAATCCACGTGGAAGCAGCGTTTTCCACCAGTCTGGTCTGCGAGCCTATTGATGTTGTCCCTGAACGGGAACTTGCGGTGAAGCAGCTCAGGCCCTATTCGGCTGAAAAGCTTGCCCCAACTCCCGAATTGGACCATTCCGGACTAGTTCCGAGTCTGACTGCGGATTTGAGTGTTCCCATTCAGAAGCCAACGCTGTTACCGCAGGAAACAACGCCGAATATCGAACGGCTTGCGGATCTCGTGTCGGAGACTACCTCGCTAAACGAACAGATCGCTCCTAGTCCGTCGGTGCGACGCCATTCGATCGAAGTTGCATCGGTTGACGCGATTCTTCCTGAATCGCCTCCCAGAGTGCATCGACACACGCTGGAGCTTCCATCGCCAAGGCGAACCCTTGCGGTTGATCAGGTAGTTGGCGTCATGGACAAGATACAACCTGACCTGAGCGGCAACCGCCCGCCACCCTATCCTCCCGAGGCTATTCGACTTGGTATCGAAGGCACCGTCCTCTTGCGGCTGCACATTGACGAGACTGGGCAGGTGGTTCGGGTCGATATCGTCCAGTCGAGCGGATATTCCATGTTGGATCAGGCTGCAACTCAGGCAGTTCAGTCTTGGCGTGGATTTCCAGCAAGCCGTGGTGGAGAGCCTGTGTCGACTGACGAGTTGCTTCCGGTAAGATTCCGCCTGTGAGACGGACCACGGGAGCCTTAGGGCAGTTTCATCACCTCGACTTTACGGATACACACTTTGCTGCCGGGGTCGTGTTGCTGGTAGGCGAAATACCCTTCTTTGAACGTTTGCTCAAAGTCGAGATATTCGTATAGCTCGTTGCCATCGACTGTGACCTTTATTCGTGTAACCGGCCGGCCTCGCCAAATGTCGTCGCGCACTTCAATCTCGTAGGTAAACCATTTTCCCGGATCGACAAGTCGCTTGAAGACATGGCACATCCCATAGAGCGAGCCGGTTCGAATCGGATCGCGATGCGTGCTGTCGATCTGTGCTTCGTATCCGTCGGAAAAACCGGGTTTGCGAGTCGTTCGAAAATAGAGTCCCGAGTTCCCCTTATCGTTGATTTTCACTTCGGCCCGATAGCGAAAGTTCTTATAGGGTCCTTGCGTGCAAACTAGCATCGACGACGGTCCTGAACCGCACAACGCGCCGTCTTTGACCTGCCACACACTCTTCTCGTTACCGACTTTCTCCCAGCCATCGAGCGTCTTGCCGTCGAAAAGGGAAACCCAATCCGTCTCCGCGGCGGTGACGGTGCACGCCAGCAGCAAGACAGTCAGGACCGGAAGCGTCGGGGAAACGCAGCGAAGTAGACGTTTCATTCGTTCATTCCTTATTTCGATGGGGCCAATTAGAATTCGCACACGGGGTGCCGTAAGGATTCGCCATTCAATAACTGTCGCACTTTTCCTCGTACAGACCCCCATGGGCTCGTCCCATGGGTGAAT
>JAJSAJ010001011.1 GCA_024274855.1 Planctomycetota bacterium
AGGTGAATATATCCATTCAGGACGACGGGGCCGGTATCGACGTGGCAAAGCTGAAAGAGAAGGCGGTGGCTCGCGGATTGATCACCTCCGAAGAAGCTCGGGACATGAGCGATCACGAAGCTGTTCGACTGATCTTTCGCCACGCTTTCTCGATGGCAAAGCAGGTCAGCGATGTCAGCGGCCGTGGCGTCGGCATGGACGTTGTCAAGACTAATATCGAGAAGTTGGGGGGCACGGTCGGTGTCGACACGGAGTTTGGTGTTGGAACAACAATCAACATCAAGCTGCCACTGACACTTGCAATTATCCCATCACTTGTTGTCTGGAGTGGTGGGCAGCGATTTGCCATTCCTCAAGCGAATATCAGCGAACTGGCTCGTGTCCGGCCGAACGAAATGGAGACCAAGATCCAACGAGTCAAGGGAGCCGAGGTTTTCCGTCTGCGCGGCGAATTGATTCCATTGGTCCGATTGAACGCCGCGTTGGGGCTCGGGCAGAGCGTCTCGAAAAACGGCGAAACAAACAACGGCGGCCGAGACAGTGTTCCAGGCAACGCTTCCGCGGGATCAACCGACGCGCCCCGGGAACTTGCGTGTCAGGCGGTTCCGATCATTGTTGTGGAAAGCGGTCACTTGCGCTATGGGCTGGTTGTCGACGGACTTCATGATTCAGAGGAAATCGTCGTCAAGCCGCTCGGTCGCCATATGCAGACGTGCTCGTACCTGGCCGGAGCAACCATCCTGGGCGACGGCACGGTGGCCATGATTCTGGACGTTTCCGGAATCGCCACCCATTGCAACCTGGCTCCGAAAGGGATGGGTGCCGTTGAATTGAGAGAGGAAGAAGATTCTTTGCAAGTCGAGATGCAGAGGTCGCTGATTTTCGCCAACCATCACACGGAACGTTTCGGCATCCCCATGGAATTGATCGAGCGGGTTGAGCGAATTCGCACAGAGCAGATCCTCCGCGTCGGTGGACAGCAGGTGCTGCAGTATCGCGGCACGTCGCTCCCCCTGTTCCGCCTCGAAGATCAAATAAAAGCCCTACCTGCAACGGAATCCAGTAAGGTCTACGTGACCGTCTTCAAGGTCGTCAATCGGGAGGTCGGCTTGATCGTCCCGAAAATCGTTGACATCTGTCCCGTTACCACCCATGTTGACACGGTGACATTCGTCGAGCCCGGAGTGCTCGGTTCGATCGAGTTGGACGGGGTTGCTACGCGGTTATTGGACTTGTACCGCCTGATCGAGGCCGCCCGCCCGGACTGGTTCGAGGACCGGCCGACTCTGGTGACCTGTACCGGTGACAAACCTCGGATCCTGCTGGCCGAAGACTCGGATTTTTTTCGCAAGCAAGTTTCCAGCTTCCTGGAGTCCGACGGCAATGAGGTTGTTGCCTGCGAAGATGGACTGATTGCGTGGAACAGACTCAGGCAGCCAGGTGAACACTTCGATCTATTGGTGACCGATTTGGAGATGCCGAACCTTGGCGGACTCGATCTGACCCGAAGGATCAAGAGCGATCCGGCGTTTGCGGACCTGCCGATCATCGCCGTCACTTCGCTGGCTTCCGACGAGGATGTGCGGCGCGGCCAAGAGGCCGGCATTGATGCGTACCATGTCAAGCTGGATCGCGAAGCGCTGTCGGCTTCCATCAATCATTTTGTAAATGCACATACGTCCGGCAACGGGCAGCCTGCATAACGGTGCCACTGAGGAATAAGGAAGCTTGCGATGAGTAATTCGAGTGTTTCGGAAACGCTGGATAGAGTCGAGAAACTGGAATACTGCACGTTTTACGTTGAAGACTTGCTGATTGGTGTCGACATTCGCCAAGTCGAGGAGATCAACCGTCAGATCGACGTCACTCCCATTCCGCACGCACATCAACACGTTCGAGGTGTAATCAATCTACGTGGTGAAGTTGTTACGGTCGTTGACCTGCGGACCATCCTCGGATTACCATCGAGCGATGTGACGTACCAGACACGCAATGTGATTGTCAATTCGTGTGGCGAGCAAATTGGCTTGTTGGTCGATCGGGTTGGTGATGTTGTCGCCATCCGGACGGATTTCATCGATCCCCTACCGGCCAATTTCGATGAAGGAGCCGTGAGGCTATTCCTGGGTGTCTACAAAATGAAAAACCGTCTGCTTGCACTGCTCGATATTGAAACAGCATTAAACAGTGGACTTGCCCACACGTGATCCGGACGGGCAGGGAGGGTCCGGCCGACCGGCCGGCAGCAAATTGGAAGTATTGTCCGACGAACTTGTCTCGATGGTTGGACAGTTTCAAATGTAGTCCTAGCGGACAAGAGGGCCCCACTATGTCAGATAACAAAGTTCGCGTTCTGGTCGTGGACGACACGATCATCTATCGCAAGATCATTCGCGATGTACTCGATGAGCATCCGGGAATCGAAGTCGTGGGGACGGCGTCGAACGGAAAGATAGCGTTGGAACGTATTGCGGACCTTCATCCGGATGTGCTCACGCTGGATATTGAAATGCCGGTGATGAACGGACTAGATGTGTTGCGTGCTCTCCAGAAACAACACAATCGCGTTGGCGCTATTGTGCTCAGCGCTCTAACATCCGACGCCGCCAAGTCGACTGTCGATGCTTTGAAGCTGGGTGCCTTCGATTTTGTACTGAAGCCAAGTGGCGGCACGCTTGCTGAAAACGCCGGAGTGCTGCGGGAATCGCTTTGTTCCAAAATCATGGCACTCGGCCGGACTTTGGCGATTCGCCGGATTCTGAATGGAAGCAGCGACGGCGACGACCCAACGCACGAGCTGGACAGTGAACCTGAGTCGACGATCACGCAACAAGTGAAACAGGTTGCATTCGCCCCTACAAGCCGGCCTCGTATTGTTGCCCTTGGTATCTCGACGGGTGGGCCTCAAGCACTTACACGGATGCTGCCCCAGCTTCCGGGTGATATGCCGGTGCCTGTTGTAATCGTTCAGCACATGCCACCCGTTTTTACGAAATCGCTTGCCGACGACCTGGATAGACGTTGTGGTCTATCGGTCCGCGAAGCGACCGACCGACAAAGGCTGGTGGCGGGCGACGTGTTGATCGCGCCAGGCGGGAGACAAATGCGTTTGGTGGAGGAGTCCGGTAATGTGCAAGTGCGTCTGACAGACGACCCTCCCGTGAACAACTGTCGTCCATCGGTTGACTACTTGTTCCAATCAATAGCCCAGATATACGGTGCGGATGCTGTCGGCGTCATCATGACTGGCATGGGAGATGATGGCACTGAGGGATGTCGGCAGATGAAGAAACGCGGTGCGGCGATCCTCGCTCAGGATGAAGCCTCCTGCGTTGTCTTCGGAATGCCTCGGAAGCCTATCAGCGAAGGAATTGCCGATGTGGTCGCTCCATTGGATCAGATCGCCAGCCAAATCGTTGGCTTGGTCAAGAAGGGACAGCCGGCATGCGTGTGAACCCCGAGGATGTTCTGGAAGTCGCGGAGCTAATCAAGCAACTGTGCGGGGTGGCGTTGGACGAAACCAAGGGCTATCTGATCGAAAGCCGCTTGGCCGATCTGGCTGCCGAAACCGGGTGTGACGACTATCAGCATCTGTGCCGGAAGGCACTCGATGGAGACCGGACGCTACGTACTCGGATTGTCGACGCGATTACGACCCAAGAGACGTTGTTTTTTCGTGATAACTCGCCGTTCGAGGCCCTTAAGCACAAGGCACTGCCCGAACTCATTGATACCAAGGCCAACAGCCTGCTTCCGAAACGTATTCGGATCTGGTCTGCTGCCTGCAGCACGGGACAGGAGCCGTACAGCATCGCGATGACGCTCTATGAGTTGTTGCCAGATATTCAGACGTGGGACGTTGGTATTTTGGCGACTGATATCTCGGACACAGCGGTTGCTCACGCAAGTCGCGGCGTCTATGGACAGCACGAGATCACTCGCGGTATGCAATCGGACATGCTGTCGAAGTACTTCTCGCAACAGGCAACGGGCTGGCACGTCAAAGATGAACTCCGGTCGCTCATCCGATTCGAACATCGCAATCTGCTGAATCCGCTAGACGACATCGGACCGTTTGACGTGATCTTTTGTCGCAACGTCGTGATCTATTTTGACGCGATGACCAGGCAAGATGTGTTTTGCCGGTTGGCCGATCGCTTGACGCCTGACGGGTATCTTTTTGTCGGGTCTTCAGAATCGCTCGCCGACCTCGGATCCCGTTTTACGCCACAACATCACTGCCGAGCAGTTTATTATCAACCTGGGAAGACCGCTGCGACAGGCGTGATGTAACAGACGTTCCACGGATAAGAGAAGATGTGGCCCACGGATGGCAAAGCGTCCCACGGATAAGAGAAGATGTGGCCCACGGATGGCAAAGCGTCCCACGGATAAGAGAAGATGTGGCCCACGGATGGCAAAGCGTCCCACGGATAAGAGAAGATGTGGCCCACGGATGGCAAAGCGTCCCACGG
>JAJSAJ010000097.1 GCA_024274855.1 Planctomycetota bacterium
ACTTGAGGAGATTCTTCTTTAGTACGAGAGGATTTAGAAGGACGTAGCTCTGGTGTACCAGTTGTCGCGCTAGCGGCACGGCTGGATAGCTAACTACGGAAAGGATAAACGCTGAAAGCATCTAAGCGTGAAGCCCGCTCCGAGATTAGGTTTCGTAAGAGCTTTTGCTCGAAAGTCCCCTGGAAGACCACCAGGTTGATAGGCCAGATGTGTAAGCGCAGTAATGCGTTCAGCTAACTGGTACTAACGGACGAAAGCTTGATCACATTAATCCAACACTCAAAACGGTTGGTCCTGACAGCTCGTCACTCAATGCGACGGTGCCTACTACCCCTGCTACAACTATTTGAGCGCGTTTGGGCCTGATCGCCCAGCTCGCTACTTCCCGGTAACCATATCGGAAAGGCCACACCTGTCTCCATCCCGAACACAGTCGTTAAGCTTTCCGAGCCGATGATAGTGCATACCAGCGTGAAAGTAGGTATTGCCGGGTTTCTTACAAAAAAAGCTCCATGCCCTAGGCATCGGAGCTTTTTTTTGTGCGCTTACCAACTAAGCTGTGTCGCGTCTCAAAAAAACGTTCGGCACCTTGCGAGCAACACCCAATATAATACTGCTCAGGAAACGATAACCCATGCCCAATCCGCTCTCCTCCCGACAACGACTCCTCACGACGCTCGAACACCAGGAACCGGATCGCATTCCCCGTGATCTCGGAAGTACGCAAGTGACCGGGATTACCGCCGGCGCGTATCGCAATCTGCGCCGCTTTCTGACCCTGCCCGAACAACCAACTCAATGGTCCGATGTCATCCAGCAATTGGCCACCCCCACCGAAGATCTCCTGCAACAACTGGGCGTCGACACCCGCGGTTTGTTTCCACTCACCTCCGCAAATTGGGACGTCCACGACAAACTGACCGATGCGGGCGACAACTGGGAATACCACGACGAATGGCATGTCACTCACCACTTCCCCAAACAGCACGGCCACTGGTTCAGTATGGTGGCCAGCCCGCTGGCCACCGTCGATCCGGCCGCAACACCCGCCAGCCAACTCGACTATCAGTGGCCCCAAGCCGCGAACCCCGCTCGCATCGCCGGTTTGCGCCGGCAGGCCGAATCGTATCGCGACGCCGGCAAGGCGGTAGTCTTGAAGGGACTGTGCGCCGGTGTTTTTGAAATGAGTCAACGACTTCGCGGCATGGAAAACGCCCTGATGGACACGGCTCTCTACCCCGAGTTTACCGATACACTCGCCGGCCAGATCGCCGACGTGAAAATCGCGTTCTGGGATATGGCTCTCGAACAACTCGGCGATGTCGTCGATGTTGTCTTCGAGGCGGATGACTACGGAAGCCAGGAATCACAGCTGATCTCACCGGCCCAATTTCGCCGACTCTACAAACCACACCTGCGGCGCATCATGCAGGCCATCCAAGCCCGTGCACCCCAAGCAAAAATCCTGTTCCACTCCTGCGGCAATGTCCGCGACATTATCCCCGATCTGATCGAAATCGGTGTCGATATTCTGAATCCGGTACATACTCGCGCCACCGGCATGGAACCGAAACAACTGAAACGCGACTTCGGCGCCGATATCTGCTTCTGGGGCGGAGCTGTCGATACCCAGGGAGTGCTGCCTAACGGCACTCCCGAAGAAGTTGCCGACGACGTCCAACGAAATCTCGAAGCACTCGCACCCGGCGGTGGCTATGTATTCAATACCATCCACAATATCCAAAGTGAAGTACCACCAGAAAACGTCATGGCCATGTGGAAAACGCTCGAACAGTTCGGCAGCTACTGACGCCGAAAAGGAAAAGGAAAACTGATCTACACTAATCCGGACAAGAGAGTGTGAAGGGGAAAGACCAGACGACAGAATCACCTGGGGAAAAAGCGAACTAAGGCTATGTCTCAAAACCCGGAGAAGCAGCGTTTCCGGGAGGGCGAAGCTCCTGCTGAGCCTCTTGTTTTGTTGGCCAAAACGGCTCGGCCGGAGCCTCGCCCTCCCGTTTTGAGACAAAGCCTAATATCCAACCAAAAACGACGTGCTCACCCTCCCTTATCCGTGGGTCCGCTCTGCCATCCGTGGTTCATGTCTTTCCAACAATATGCTAAAATCCGCTGCCGCTTCACCTATCATCGGGCGGCAACGACACACGAACGGACAGTTCGTGTATCGCTTGTCCAAGAAATCGTTTCAGCACCAACCCCGTTCAACATATTCAACCGAGGTGACAACTAATGGCAAAGAGCATCCAAGGCACTCAGACTGAAAAGAATCTTCTTATCGCCTTTGCGGGAGAATCCCAAGCCAGAAACAGGTATACATATTTCGCCAGCATCGCGAAGAAAGAAGGTCTGGTCCAGATAGCCGACATCTTCGAAGAGACGGCAGCCCAGGAAAAAGAGCATGCAAAACGATTCTTTAAATTCCTGGAAGGGGGGGAACTTCAAATCACCGAAACGTTCCCGGCTGGAAAGCTAGGGACCACACTTGAGAACCTGCGAGCTGCGGCGGCGGGTGAGAACCATGAATGGACCGCGATGTACCCAGGCTTCGCCAAGACCGCACGCGAAGAAGGATTCAATCAAATCGCAGCGGCCTTTGAAGCGATCTCGATAGCCGAAAAGCAACACGAAAAACGCTACAAAGACCTTGCCGACAATCTCGAAGCGGGAAAAGTCTTCAAACGAAACGGGAAAGTCGTTTGGCGCTGTCGAAACTGTGGCTATCTTCACGAATCGGAAGATGCGCCGAAAGTGTGTCCCGCTTGCCTGCACCCCCAAGCCTATTTCGAATTGCTCGGTGAGAATTGGTAACGAGAACCGCGTGCCACGGATGGCAATGCGTCCCACGGATAAGAAGACTGGAACACTCATCAATAAGGGCCGGCGAGTCAATTGTCGTGTTTACCGGGGGGCGTTCGGGCGGCGATCCTCTTTAGCTGTGAGACTGATTCACCCATGGGACGAGCCCATGGGGGTCTGCACGCGCCGGCAGTGCGACACTTATTGAGTGTTACGTGGTTCTTAATTTCCGAGGGTCCGGTCCATCGCCATGTGAACCGGCGTTCAGCGGGCATGCCACGTGTAGATCCAACCGCGAGGCTCGAGCTTGTGTGAAGTACCATCCAGTTTGACGGTGACCGAGCGGTCGTTGAAATTCTCGATCACCCAGCTGCCATCCTCAAAAACATAGAGCGCGACACGAGCCGGTGCTTGAAAGCGATGCTCGATCGGCTCCAGAAGCGGTTGACGTAGTGCGTCCAGTTTTTCTTGTGGCATTTCCAGCAGTGATTTAGGCTTGCCGCCAACGGCTAGAATTCTGACGTTGTCCCTATCCAAATCAACTGTCCCTTTGAGCCGCTTGGCAAGTCCGTCGGTCACGAGAACGGGGGTATCCTTGGCCAATAGTCTATTGAGTTTTCCCGCCAGATCCGGGTCTTTCAGGGCGTGTACCGAGAAAAAGGCCGCTTTCGCATGGGCCGGAAACTGGTGGCAGGGGACCAAAGGAAGCCCCAGCATCCCGACAAAATCAAAAACGCGGGATTCATTGCCAGGCGAACTGCTCGCCGGCTTATAAGCAGCGATGCCGACGATCGACCGATTCCGGACCTCCTTGGCAATCCGAAACAACTCGGGAATATTTGCCCGTAGCGTCTCGACGTTCGCCGGCCCCGTGTTCTTCTGAAGCGCCCCGAAGCAGAATAGAAACGACTCGCGAGCGCCCGCCAAGATCGTCTGCCGTGCCTGTTCGACATAGGTAGACGGGGTGGTACCGAGCGGGTCAAACCAACCACCGCCGCACTTCGGTCCCCCAATACGGCCAAGCCAGCGCATGATAAAATACGCCTCGTACTGCGGGGTCCCTCCCCAGCGGCTATCGTTGTAATCCCGAGTCTCGGTTCCAACCCAGATACGATCAAAGTCCCGTGTCTCGCGGATGACATCGTATCCTCGGTCCTGAACCCGGTCGTACCATTGTGGAAACTTGATGATGATCTTCACGTTCCGGTTAATGCGCCTAGCCGGCTCCAAAATCCGATGCTTCGACAACTGGACCAGCAGTTCGCACCGATAATCTTCCCAACTGTCACTCGCTACCGGATAGGTCTTTTCACCGACCGTCACGGTCTGTTGTTCACGCGCTTCCTTGCAGGCGTTGCACTGACAGTCGGTAAACCAGAAGTCATCGATCATTATTTCGTCGAACAAGGCCGCCGTCCGCTGGAAAATCTGCTGTAGCTTTTCCTGGGTCGCCCGGTCGGTATAGCAGGAAATCAAATTCCATCCCGTGGATCGCTTCCCGACGATCGTCGTGGTTACGCAACCAGACACCTCGAATCCCGCCTCGCGAAACTGGTCTCGGGCATGCGCCAACATAGGGCTCGGCGCATCGTAGCCGCTACGAAACGACTCAAGATAAACCTTCGTCACACTGGTCCGCTTGCACCATGCGATCGCTGACTCGATCCCGTCATCGGTTGCCAAGTAATCCCGCACCTGGTGCGCGGTAAACAGTGTCGAAAAACGGTGAATCCGTTCGTTTGACCTGGCCAGGGCCCACAGGTCGTCCGCCGCGGTGGTCGGGGAGGCACAGCAACTCAGAACCAGCGTCGCAAGAGACGCAACGCCCATCAACAGAATCCTCCGGCGGCGGATTCCGGCAGCACTTTCGCAATGCCGATGCTCGCCCGGCAGGGGCCCATGTTGTGCTCGATCATCGATCTGATCGTAGTCATCCATATCGTCGATTCCCTTGTTTTCTTCGGGGCCCACATCAAACGTAACCGTTCACGGAATGTAGGCCGCCGGTTCGCTTCCAAGGGGTCAGACCCATTTTCGGCGACAAAATGCGTTCGCGTAAAGAAACGCTTTCTCCGCCGAAAATTGCGTCAGACCCCAGCGGCATGAACGGCTACCATTAAACAGCACCGGGCATCGATGCGGCCATTTGCATCAGCAACCAGGCAACAACCAGCACCAGCAAGACAACAGCCACAGTCTGGACCAGGAAAACCGCGGTCCAACGCAGGCCCTTGCGAATTCCACTTCGATCAGATTGCATCACTAAACTCGCAGAAACATTTTGTTACGGTACATCAAATACAAAACGACCCACGTCACCAGAAACCCCATGCAGCCGAACACGGGCGCTGCCATCGCCGACTCGCCCTTGCCCAAAAGAAACGCCGCAACATCCTGAAAGTCGATGAATCGGCGCATCATGTAGATCGTGATCGCATTCATGCCGATCACGACGAACGGAAACGCCCAGGCTCGCCACCGTAGTACATCGATGACCCAGTAAAAGATCGACAACAGAATCAAGCTCCAACCGCCGGCCACCATCACAAACGAGCTTGACCACAGATTCTTATTCACGGGAAACGCGGCGTCCCAGATCCAGCCGATTGCCAAAAACAACAAGCCGCAGACCAGCATACCGAGCGATTTCAGGTGCTCATTTGCGCGCCCATGCCGAATCCACTGACCGGTCAGCGCGCCGAGCAACGCGGTGGAAATTGCGGGGATCAGGCCAAACAAGCCTTCCGGATCACGAACCTGTCGATACAGGGTCCCGGGCAGCAAGTTACGATCGATAAACCCCGACAGCGTATGGCCCGGTGCTAAATCTCCCGCACCGAACCCGGGAACCGGAACCCAGGTCATAGCCGCCCACTACCCGAGCAGCAAGCCGACGGCCCAAGCCAATTGCCCGCGTGGCGACGTGTGAAGAAACATGATTCCAGCGAACATGTATGCCAACCCGATCCGCCCCAAGACACTCGGATACCGCATCGTCTCCAACTCGAACTTCAACAGTCCTTGGTAGATCAGCCCGAGCAACACCAGCAGGAGACCGCGCCGTATGACTCGCCAATGGACCGAGAGGGCCGAATCACCCGCCTCCAGTCGCCGGCCGAGGGAATAGGGCATGGCGACGCCGGCCATGAAAAGAAAGAGAGGAAAGATCAGATCGTAGAACGTGAATCCGTTCCAGGCCGGATGCTCCAACTCGGCAAGGACTCGCTTGAATCCAGGCCATCCGGTCAGTACGGCCAGTGCTGAAATAATGCTCGCCCCACCGCCAATCCAAAACATATCGAAGCCGCGTAGTGCATCGAGCGACACAAGTCGCCCACTCACCACGGCAGTCTCTTTCGATTCGTCACTCATAACATCCCATCCCAATCAACTCCGCCCCTTACGGCTCGGTGGTTTTCGTGGCATAGTCTTTGCCAAGCATGCTGTCGACGACCGATTCCTGCCAATTCCGCAGCTGCGTTTTCATGCGGCCGAGTCGCTTCGGTTGCTGGGCCACCAAATCGTGCTCTTCCTTCGGGTCGTCCTGCAGGTTGAATAGCTGATAGCGTGTCTTCCCCGACTTACCAACTTTGCGGTGCAGTTTCCAATCGCCGTCGATCCACGCCGCCGGACCGGGTAAACGCTCCTTGACACTTGCAAGCGTCTCGGGCGAAAGGGCAAAAAGCTCGGGAACGGCTGGCGCAATGCCAGCGTCCGCCCCCTCCGCCTGACGTCGCTCGATCTGCTGCAATAACTGAGTGCTCCGAACCGGCATTCCCTTGATCGGGTAGACCCAGAACCCGAGCGGCTTGTCGCGTCGAGTCATCTTGCCGTCGATCAGCGGAACCAGACTGATCCCGTCCAACGGTTCCGGCTGGTGCTTCACGGTGACACCCGCGAGGTCCAACAGCGTCGGATAAATATCGACTGTACCAGTGGGTACATGGCTGGTGCGGTGCTTCTTGATCCGAGCCGGCCATTCGATGATCGTCGGCTCGCGAATTCCACCCTCCAGCAACTGGCCTTTGCGTCCTGAAAG
>JAJSAJ010001012.1 GCA_024274855.1 Planctomycetota bacterium
CAGCGTGAAACATCGATCAACAGCGACCACTCCGTCAGTCCGAGGTATTGGTCGAGATGCTGAGCCGGATCACCTTGAAACAACCAGGGGATGCTTTCGACAAACAAATCGGCAAGTGTCAAATCGATCGCTCGCACTGTCCGATGGAAGTAGATTGATCGGAAAAGCTCGGCACGCACGCGCATGAAGCGCATCAGCGCATCCATGCCCCGTTCATGGACTGTCAGACCTGCGTCGCTAAAGAAGCTGTAGTGCAACAAGCGATCGAGATCGAACGCGCGCTGACTGTATCCGGTCATGTAAGCATCACGCAAGACAAAATCCATATTGTCGATCGTGTAAAGGCCGCTCAAGAGGCTCCGCAACAATACCAGCCACCTGGGTTGCTCGTGCGGCTCGTCCCGGGATGGGCGTGTGATCAACCAGGCGATCTGGGCAGGGTCGATCGACTCATCATCAGCGAGTCGGTGATTCGGGCTGGCGCGTAGCCGGCCGAGCAGAATTCCGAGCTCGTCGCGAATGATCCGAGCTCCCAATGTCTCGTGCGTCAACCCGAAGTTGCGCAAGAAATGCTGATCAAAAAAATGGCCGAATGGGCCATGCCCCACATCATGCAACAGCCCGGCCATACGAAGCAGCACGTCCACATACCCAACGCTCGGAACATCAGGACAAACGTCGTGCAAACTGGGATACAGGGCCTCAGCCGCGCGACTGCCCAAATGCATCGCACCCAATACATGCTGGAATCGAGTGTGCTCGGCCGACGGAAAGACCCACCAGGCGGTCTGCAACTGGTGGATCTGGCGCAGACGCTGGACCCAAGGATGGTCGATAATCTGCCGTTCCGTCACTTCACCGATCGGATCGCCCGGCTCGGACGTGAATGGAATATACCCATGCACCGGGTCATGACTCAGGCTTTCTAAATGGTAGGCTCGCATAAACGGGGATTATGGCAATCGATGGCAGTCCCGTCCACCATGGGCGGAGATTCCCAGGCAAAAAACAAGCCGTTTCGGCAGAACTCCGAAACAATCATGGGCGCCCCTGGGGCACCCGGACCGAAACACCTTCCCCCCCACCAGTCGGTGCCATCTTGCGCCAATTGGTGAATCCCGGTAAAATAAACGGGTCCAATGGCCGAAGTATCTTGTTCGCTTTGGCAAATGCCGATAAGAACTGCACGTAATGCTCAGCCTATCTGCCCGAATGCGCGCTGTTCAGACGCATTCCGAACTACCCGAGGAGACTACTGGTGGCAAAGTATTGCTTTCTAATCCTCTTTGTCGGAGCCGCTTTGTTTTCGCACCTTGCCGCAGCAGCGCCACCGAGTGAAACATTGCTGCCGTCCACAACCAAGGGCTTTCTGTCTGTCCCGGACATGGACACATTGACCGCCAAGTGGCAAGAGACCCAGCTGGGCCAACTGGTCGATGATCCGGTCATGAAACCGTTCATCGACGACCTGAAGGTTCAAATCCGGAGCAAGCTGAGCAAGGCACAAATGCGTCTGGGCTTGAATCTGGAGGATCTCGAAGGAATCGCGGCCGGTGAGGTTTGTCTGGCGGCGATTCAACCAGGTGGAGACCCCGCGCAGCACGCACTGACGTTGCTGGTCGACATCACGGGGCATCACAAGGAAGCTGCGGTCGCCATTGAAAAGACGACCAAGGACCTGATCGCCCAGGGCGCCACGAAGAGGACGGAGACGGTCAACGGTATTTCGGTAATCGTCCTGACCATCCCGAACAGGCGTCCGGAAAAGCCCGCGATAGAGGTCTATCGCGTGGTTCACAAGGACCAACTGGTCGTTGCCGATCGTCAACAGGTGCTGGAAGGGATTCTCAAACGACTCGACGGCGAACAAGTTGGCGAAACACTCAGCCAGGTCGAAGCCTTTGCCGCGGTTATGAAGCGGTGTGCGAAGGAATCCGGCGCGATGAAACCACATATCCGCTGGTTCGTCGAACCGTTCGGCTATGCCCATGTCCTGCGGGCGGCCAATGGTGGACGAAAACGCCGCGGCGTCGACATGCTGAAGATCCTGTCCCATCAGGGTTTCACAGCGATCCAAGGAGCTGGCGGACTCGCTTTTTTGGCGACAGGTGACCAGGAAATCGTACATTATTATTTCGTCTTCGCGCCACCGGTTGCGAGCACGAAGGACGCCGCGGACGGGCAACGCTATGAACTGGCTGCCCGCATGTTGAACTTTCCCAACTCCAAAACGCTGCAACCACAGGACTGGGTGTTCCGGGACCTGGGGGCCTATTTCTCCTTCAACTGGAAGATGGCCGACGCGTTTGAGTACGCGAAGACCATGGTCAATGAAATGATGGGGGCCAAGAAAGGCCAAGATCTTTTTGAGGATACGATCGGTAGTCTGGCGGAAGATAAGGACGGCCCGCAAATCGACTTGCGAAAAGACCTGGTTCGTCATTTCGGCGAACGCGTTTCGATCATCACGGATTGCCGCCGCCCGATCACTCCGGACAGCGAGCGGTTGATGTTCGCAATCGAGTTGATTAACCCGAAAGCCGTTCGCAAGAACGTGAATCGAGCGATGGAAAACGATCCTGACGCGAAGAAACGCATCTTCAATGGCACGATCATTTGGGAAATCCTGACCGATGATGCACCGGCGGAAGTTGAGCCGTTGCAGATCGACGGTGGTGGAGGCTACAATCCGTTCGCCGAGGAAGAAGAAGAGTTTGCCGCAGAAGACCGCGACCGCGTGCTGCCCAACTCGGCAATCACCGTGGTGCACGGTCATTTGATCGTCGCCTCCAATGTCGACTTTATTGTCGAGCTCTTGCAACGCAAAGTCGGTATCAACCGACTGGCAGACGCAACCGACTTCATCACTGTTCAGGACGCTCTCGATAAGCTCGGGTCACAGAACGACAGCTTCCGATTCTTCACGCGTACGGATGAAGCCTATCGAACGACCTACGAGTTGATCCGACAGGGAAAAATGCCGGAAGCCAAGACGGTACTCGGCAAGTTATTGAACCGCATGCTCGGACCGGATGAAGAAGGTATTCTGCGTGAACAACAGATTGACGGCAGCAAAATGCCCGACTTCGATGCGGTCCGACGCTACCTCGGCCCGGCCGGTGTCTACGTCCGGAGCGAGGCCGATGGCTGGTACGTCACGGGCTGTTTACTGAAGAAGGAGATGCGGTAACGATTGGCCCATCGCTCGGAAACCTCACCGCAGCACTGACGATCATGATGCGCGTCGTCCGACACGCGGTCTAATACGCGTCCAGAACGGGTGCTGACGGTCGGACCGAGTCCGTACATCTTCGAGCAACTCTTCGGCTTTCGGAGTCACATCGACGCGGTGCCCGTTGATCGAAATCCGGCGATCGAAGTCGACAAACTCGGGAGATAAGCAGACAGTCACATCGGTCGCGGCGGTCTTGATCCAAATCGAGTTATTGGCCATCACCCGGGCTTCGGTCCGAGCCTCCTTCATTTTGGGCTCGGGCCAGCTTTCTGGAAGGACCATCGACCGCTCGGGGAACCCGCTAAGCTCGAGCCACCAAAAAAACTGATCCCACGGCCGCATCGACACTACTTCGAAGCGTTTCGGGAAAAAGTCGCGTTGATGAAGCTCCATCCACTCGAACATTCGCTGGATTTCGTCGTTGAACCCCTCGTGGCCACGTCCACGATATTCGACATACAGAACATCAAAACCGGAGTACTTGAGGTACCGGTCCAGATCACGCCCATTGACTGCGATCTTATTGCCATCTAATTGACCGGCTACGAAGTACATTGGCAACGAACGGCCGTTGGGCCAATAGCGTGACACATACTTGTCGACGGTTGCGACGATTGGCAGCGTACCGGCCCACAGGTCCGGATGGGCCAAACCAATGTCCCACGCAGCATCGCCTCCGATCGAATACCCGGACAAAAAGACGCGGTCCGTGTCGATCGAAAACCGACGACACGCGTCTCGCAACGATCCCAGAACAGCCGCATGTTCCGTCATGGAATAGCCGTATTTCGTTTGTCCTTTCGGCAACCACTGCGGCGCTATCACAACATAACCGCGTCGTGACGCCTGCCCCAATCGCTGGTGCGAGGTCGGGTCGAATTGCCCGGCCCACCAATCGATTTGGTCCATCGCCGTGGTCTGAGCACCTCGCAGTGTCACGATGCACGGATAGCGACGGTAGGGATCGTATTCCGGTGGCAACTGGATCAAGTACTCGATCTCCCCTCCAGCCCCCTTACCCCGCACCGATCTCCGCAACAGGCCGGGAATCCCTTCTTGCGGAAACTCGGTCGAAATCGGCGGCTTCATGTGTGCAATGATCTTCGCCAGATTGCTCGGCGTACCACCTTCCAACTCTTTCAAATGCTGTAACGCCGCCTCGCGATCGCCGGGCGTTTCACTGCTGAGGTAGGCGCGAATCACTCCACGCACATCAACTAATGAAAGCGATTGCGCCAAGTTGTCGATCCCCGCACCACTGCCCAACAACCAGCCGCTAACAGCCAACGCAATCTTCTGGTCGACTTTTAACTTCTCGTCATCGGCCAGACGCAAATAGTCGGCCAAACGGTCCAAGTTGTTGAAATTGAGTTCACGTCGAATCTCGTCCAGAATTCCCTTTAAGGCATCGTACGACTTGTCACCGGCAAGTGCGGCCTCATGTTTCTTAAACAACTCAAGCGCTTGTGTCGCGCTCGCCCGCGACTTATCGTACTCGGCAATCATCTCGCCAACTTGAAGCAACAATTCTCCAGCAACGTCTTTTTCCCCGAAACCGGTCAACATCTTATACGCGAGACGCTGCTGTCCGGCATCGCGGCGCAATTCAATTTCGCGTATCACATCCGTCACCATCAACTGAAAAAGATGCTTTCGCTGCTTGGCCAGGTTCTCGACGTCTGGAAAATCCTTGATTACCCGATTCAACTCAACTAACGCATCGCGAAACCGTTGGGCCTGAATGTAGAGCGTCACGACCCGCAGCCGTTGCTGCACATCTGCCTGGTCGGTCTGCCGCAGCAGAATCTGGGTCAGCGTTTGCCGTGGAATCGAAGCCGTGCTCACGCGCATGTCCCAGGTATACGCATTTCTTACCGACAACCCCTGCACCCGTGCATACAGAGGCGTAATCTCGGTAATGCCCTGAACTACATCAATCCGCCCCCTCGGCCCTCGCATACTGAACACCCGATTGCCGAACTCGTCAAACGGAGTGACACCCAAGATCGGCCCAACACTGCCAATCGCCCGCCCAGACTTCGCAACCGGTTTGTCGATCTTGATCTTCACCTTGGAAACACCAACGTCCGGAGCCAAACCACCAGCTCGAACCTGGTTACTGGACACGAACGATCGGCGCAAACCGTCATCGAGCATCACAATCTTCGAGACATCGACATTGTTCGACGACTTGTAGGGAGTCAGCGGGTTTTGATTCAACGACGAGCATTTTGTCGGCTCGCCCTGCAATTGCAGTCCGCACTTGAGCGTGATTACCTCAGCCGAAACGGACGCGGGCGGGCCCGCGCAAATCGCCAACAGAAGACAACGCCATACGCCGCCCCGTCGGCCGGCCCAACTTGAGTACCATCGAATCATCCGTTTCGTCCTCTTTTCTTCTTGCATTCCAACACCAAGCACAACAAAACCCGTAACCGTTCATGGAATGTAGGCCACCGGCTCGCTTCCAAGGGGTCAGACCCATTTTCGGCGACAAAATGCGTTCGCGTAAAGAAATGTTTTCTCCGCCAAGAATTGCGTCAGACCCCAGCGGCGTGAACGGCTACCAAAACCCCAACGCACGCCTCTCCGACAACCACGCGCCGGCTAGACGCCGCTGCTCGTCCCCTCCGGGGAATTTTACCGTTTGTGAGCCAAACCTGCGCCAAGGCCCTGCCTCCTCACATTGTGACGGCGCCCGCCGTTTCGTCAACGAATACAGTCGGTATCAGAATCGAATGCGCCGCCCTTTCGAGACCTCGACGGTTTGCGTAACTCTCGCATACAAAACATATTACAGCCATTTCCACATCGCAATCCTTCGGCAAACTTGCCAGAGCGACCATTGACAAACAACCGACAATTCGCGAAATTGGCGCGATTAGGCAAGTTTTAGGGATTCAGTCCATGTTGCGACGTATTCTTCTGGCGCTCGTTTTCGCCCAGTTCGTTCTGCTGGTCACGCTGGCCGTTGTGCTAGGTGGTTATGTCCTGGCGACCGCTGTCGGCGATACACTTGGCCCAATGGTCCTCTGGTGGATTGCCATGGCCTGTCTGATGCTGGTCGTGATGGACGTTCTCCTACTGGCTGGAGTGCTGGGAATTGCGGCGATCGTCCGTATCGAGCCGGAGAAGCAAGATTCTTCCGACTCGGCTTGATGCCGTGAGGACGCCACCGATCACCGACCAACGGGCTAGAGCTGACCATGCCGATTCGTTTTACGTGTCTTGGTTGCGGTAAACGCCTGAGTGCCGGTTCGCACAAAGCAGGTCAGCAGGCGAAATGTCCTATTTGCCGGCAGATCCAATTGGTACCGGACGTCAACGCGGCAGATAGCGAGCGTCCTCCTCCCCCACCACCAACCGCCGACGTGCCGAAAATATCGACTGTCAACTCGGCCGGCAGCCGACCTTGGGACACATCCGACGAAATCGTCTATTCCGTTCCAGAAGACCGTCGAGCGGACAGAACCAAGGAGCCGGCCGGCGACCAGACGATCACCGTAGGGAGGCACATCGTTTACCTTCAAGGTGTTTTGCTGAGCCTGGTTGCCTTGGTTTTCTTCGTTTTCGGGATAATCGTGGGTACGCATTCAAGCAACCGCAGCAATGTGCGCGGTACGCGTCGTCCGTGCACGGTTTCAGGCCAGGTAACCGTCCAGGACGCTCGGGGGCACGCCGTCCCAGATAGCGGTTGCACGGCCTGCCTTGTTCCAACCTCCGCGTATCCGGAAACAAAGTTCGCAGCGACCGCTTTTCGTCCTGGTTCCGCCAGTTTACCACGCGATCGCTCGGCTGCCGAATTAGTTCGTCAGCTGGGTGGGGATTTCGTGCGCACCGATTCAGGTGGCCGTTATCAGTTGCGTGTCCCATCGCCGGGCCGTTATTACCTACTTGTCATTTCACACCACGCATTCCGGGCAGCTGACGAGTCTCCAAGCCCGCGCGACTTGGCCCAAATGGGCCGCTATTTTCTGCCGGTCACGGACCTGCTGGATGATCACAAGTACAGCTGGCAAGTCTTGCAACTACGATCGGTTACCCAAAAGAACATCATTTTCTGACAACGCGCATCTGTCGGTGGCCAGCCGATTGACCAAACGCAGGCCTTGATCGTAACGTGGCCCACAACACGGGAGGGCGAAGCTGCTGCTGAACCGTAACGTCAACCAGCGTCGACACTTTTCACCGGCTCGGCGGGAGCCTCGCCCTCCCGTTGGCCCAGCTAACGATCACTGCCCCAAACGCACTATTTCACTGCGGGACCTTCGACAATCTGAATAATCGTTCGTCTCTTCCCGAGCATCCCAGGGTACCCAGCCGGAACTTGAAGACGCTCCCTAAGGAAACGCCCAGGACCGTGCCGATTCTCCGCGTACACGCCCATCGCTGGAGAATGTTCTATGGCATGCGATCCCCAACAACTTCACTCGCTGTTGGACGAACTCGACACACGACAAGATGAAGTCCTCGCCAAGCTGGACGATCTGAACGTCCGGATTGAGTCGATTTTGAAGCAGTGTGGCAAGGTCGATCCGTGGCTGAATGTCACGAATGCTCACGGCCAGTAGGTCAACGGGCGGCGGAGCCGCCACCCAAGTCCGAGCTGCCTCTCGGGGCTCTTTCGCCCGTTCTCGCTAGCCGCTCAACCTTGGCAACAACTCCACGATCCTTGACGTTCGTAATACAGCGATATCAGGCCGGAGCGGCTTGCGCCATCATTCACGGTGGTCAAGATGGCCGGACTTCCCGATCGAGCGCAGCAATCGCAAGCCCAACAGAACCGCCACCAGACAGCCGGCCGCACCGAAAAGCGAGATTCGATGAAAGCCCAGAAACGTACCCATGGGGAATAGGACGGGGGGAACCTCCCGACTGAGCATCAGCGACGACCCCAGAAACAAAGCACTGGCCAGCATCCCGAGCACTAATCGGTTCACGGACGGCCCGAGGCCGCGATGATCCAAATGGACATCGAAGGTCCCGGACTGCACCTGCTCGAGAATATCGATCATCCGCTGCGGCAACTCTTCGAGCAACTGCTCGAACTCGAAACGGAGCCGTCGCAGTTTCCTCCACCTCCGAAGGGGCGATAAGCGTTGCAGCACCATCTTCCGGTGAAAGGGGCGAAGGACTTCCATTAGACTGAACTTGGGGCTGAGTAAACGGACGGTTCCTTCGAGCGTGATCAACACCTTGATCAACATGGTCGCTTGGACCGGCAACGTAATCCGATAGCATCGGATAATCTCAGTCATATCGGTCAGGGCGCCGGCCAAATCGAATGACTCGAGTGGTTGCTCCGAGTAGACACCGACAAACTCAGCCACGTCGGACGAAAAAGCCGTTTGATCCAAATCGATGGGAAACGAGCCCACTCGTTTGATCAATGAAATCAGCATGGCCACATCATTTTGAACGATCGCCAGCAACATCTCCTCAATCGACTCGCGCAATCGTTCCTCGATACGTCCGACCATACCGAAGTCGAGCAGTCCGATCACATTTCCAGGAAGCAGCAGGATATTCCCCGGATGCGGATCTGCGTGGTAATATCCCCGGGCAAAGATCATTCGAAAATAGAGATTCGCCCCGCGTCGGGCTACTTCTTCCAGATCGAATCCGGCCGCCTGTAACTGGTCGCGATCCTGCAGCTTCACTCCGTCAATCCACTCCATCGTCAACACATGGGGCGTGCTAAGTTCGGTAAAGGGTCGTGGAATTCGAATCGTACTATCATCTTCAAAGAAGAGGGCAAATTGCTGAAGATTACGTTCTTCACGTCCAAAATCGAGTTCCCGACGCAACATACGCGCCATTTCGGCAACCGTTTGTTTGGGACGGTACTGAGCGAACTCGGGAATTCGTTCCGCCAGTAACGCCAATCCGGCAAGAACGTCCAGATCTTCACGCACCGTTTTCTCGATCCCCGCGCGTTGAATTTTGACAGCAACTTTTTCACCGGTCCGCAGCTGCCCCTGGTGAATCTGACCGATCGATGCCGATGCGACAGGAATCAGATCGAGTTGGGCGAACAGCTCCTCGGGCTGCTGTCCCAGTTCCGTCTCGATAATCTGGCGAACCGTTTCTGGAGGATCAGCCGGCACATCATCGCGCAATTGCGAGAGTTCTTGGGCCAAGGCCACGCCGGTCAGATCGGGACGTGTACTGAGAAGTTGTCCGAGCTTAATGAATGTGTGACCCAAGTCAGTCAGTGCCATCCGGATTCGCTGTTCCGGTGTCTGCTGAGCCAGCGCTTTGCCTTCTCGTCCCTTCAATTGTGTCTTGAACCGCTCGATGTTCAGGCGGCTAATCCAATCGGCCAAGCCGTACTTGCTGAGCACCGACAAGATTTCAGTCCAGCGTTTTACATTTCGGTAGATATGTGGAATCGTGCTGATTCGCATCGCCACTCCCCAATTCACGCACCGCGGTCACCGCACGGACATCCCCTCCGGCTCGCCGCAACCATGCCGTCCGACGCTTGTTAATGGTGATGGTGACCGGCATGCTCATGATGTTCGATCACTCCAGCAAACGGCTGATCATCGATTTTCAGCCGAAGCGTTGACGTCACACCTTTGCCGATCTTCAGTGCCGTCAGCAATGCCTTGTCCTGACGTGCGAAGCAGGGTGTTTTTGGTCTCCCATCGCTGGTTTCATCTGGTTGGAACGCGTAGTCGGTCGTGGCGCCACCGGTGATCGCGGTCGTGATCGTCACGTAAGTCACGGAAAGATTCGGCAGACACTGCATGTCGTTATCGAGCACGTAAAGGATGACCTTTCCGGTCGTGTCATCATGCAGCCATTCGACGTGATACCGATGCCCTGCCAGCTCGATCAAATGCCCTCCATGGGGCCCTTCCTGCTCGGCTTCATGGGCATGGTCGTGCTCGGAAGCGTCTGCCGACAGGGTCTTCTGCGTCGACCGGGTATCGCCTCGGTGCTCCGATTTCGTGGCATCGCAACCGGCCAACCAAAGTGCCAGGGCAAGACTGGCCGGCCACAATACCCAACTTACGTCTCCTCGCATTTCCGAAGCTCCTCACACATCCGTTAGCGACTACCCATGAAATAAACCGTGGTTGAACCATCCAGCAGAAAAAACACGGGGTCACATACGAACTCCCGTTCGCACCACACCGGTCCGTTCGAAAACCGGCCGCATATCAAAGCTCGTCAACCGCCGTCGTCAGCAATTCGACTTTGCAGTCACCTGCCAGAAGGAAAACGCGAAAGTGAATGGGTCCACCATCTTTCAAGGCATTTCTCAACTCCTGGATCGTCTCGAGTTTCTGTGTTATGGCGGCAGCCTTCGCCAATTTCACCTCGGACATTTTAAGTTCCTGAAGTTTTGCTTTTCGTCGCGGATGCTGCCGCCCCAACTTCTGAACTTCGTCTCGCTTCTTCCTCGTTGCCGCGTTCTGCATGAGCTGGTTTTGAGTGATCACTCGATCAGCCATGATCAGGCTTTTCTTCGTCAACGGTTCCGGCTTGGCATCCGAGATGAACTGAAAAAAAGCGGAGCACTTCAGCTGAAAACTACGTCGCCACGTCGGCACAAGCTCCAACTTGATGACTTGCTCGCTCGGATCCTTGCCCAGCGTAATCCAGACGGGAACCTGCCCCGGTGGCACCGGTTGACTCGGACTGACAACGTATCCTTCGGGGAAGGGGTCTTCCAATGACACAACCTGGAATCGCACGACCTTGGCATCCGGCGGATTCAAGACCTTAATCGATTTATCAACAGCCACTTTCCGGAGATTAACCAGCAAGGGATCAATGTGCTTCGACTCGCGAAGTACCAAGTCATGTTTGTTCGTTCCGCTTTGGAAGCGAAGCACGCAGTTCGCAAAATTTCCAGCTCGCGTTTCCTTGCCGGCAGCCGGATCCCAATAAAACGTCAGCTTACCACCATCGACCGCCAGCCTTGCCACGGTCTGTGGCGTGCTGTCCGGCGAATCTGCAATTTGAATCCGCCAAGCATGCAAACCACGCTCACCTGACGGCAGAAGTCGAAAAGCGCCTTTACCAGGAATCGCGCCATCCGCGCCCAGCAAGACCAGGTTCAGCGGTTCGTTTTTCTCCAATTGCAGCGAACCCAACTCCACCGACTCGCCCCCAGTCTCTTGTGCGTCACCAGGCAACGGCAAAGCGGTAATTGCCGGTAAACGGCTTAGCGGGTTCCGTCGAGGCTTCGGTTTGGGTTTGGGTTTGGG
>JAJSAJ010000098.1 GCA_024274855.1 Planctomycetota bacterium
GATTCATTCAGCCACCCGGAGTTTCTGCGATCCGGGTTCGATCAGAATCTGGAAATCGATCCGTGTAACCTGCGGCTCGTGTTTCAAGGGACCACGGTGGATGCTCGGGCCGACAAGAACTACGGCAGGATTCCGTGGAAACTCGGCCTGCTGACACCCGAGTAGACGGAGGAAACAGAAGCCTTGCTCTCCGTTTCCTCTGTTACCTCCTGTTTAAAATGGACAGATACGAATCGAAGGCTTTGCCACTCGCACGAACAGAGTTGGTTGGCACAGCAAACGCCAGCTCGATCAGCCCCCCAGTTCGATGATTCGCCGTCGGAAGTGCATGTAATTTTCCAGGGACACTTCCGTGGGAACGCTGTGATCGCAATGGGGGATATAACCGCCACGGCGGCGCATGACGGGCACAATTCGGTCGACCATTCGATCGATGGCTCCTTTGTCAGTGGCCAATATCCGTTTGTCGATGTCACCAAAGATCGCCAGCTCGGGCCAACGTCGGCCGATCTCGACCACATCACAACCGGAGGCAACTTCGAACGGACTCATCGCGTCCATCCCGATTGTCTCACGGTACCAGGAAATAACGGCTTCAGCCCGGCCATCAGTATCGACTTGCACATACAGATGTCGCAAGCGGTCGATTTGCCGACTCTTGACATTGGCCATGAGCTGCTGGTAATAGGGCAAGAGAAACTCTTTGGCCGCATCTGGGGAACAGAGCGGTCCATGGTTGTAACAGATATCTTCGCTGAGATATATTTCGTCAAATGTAACGAACTGTTGATGCCGAGCGGTAACGGCATCCGCCAATTCCAGCCAGGTCTGCATGCAGTCATGGACCAACGTCGGCATGTCATAGAATGCGTACATGATCTCAGTCGGCCCGAACAGGCTGCGAAGGTACATGTACCCTCCGATCAGGTGCTGTGAAATCATGTATCCTTCACCGGCCCGAGCGATCGCATCGGCTTGGAGCGACTCGATGTAGTCGAAGCGTCCCTGTCGAGTGGCGTCCAATCGCCACTTGACGTTCTCTTCCCAGGTTCGTTGGTCCTTCACCGGATGATCGACGTACTCGGGCATGAAACCATGACGCCGGTTCCGAAACAACAACACACCCCGTCCCGCGCAGTCCTGCACCAACTCGCACGTGCCGCGATCTTCGAGCACTTTTTCCTCAAAGGCTGGATGAAATGCCGCCTCGCACCAGCCGAGGTGTTTCACATCAAAGCTGCCAGGAGGATCGTAGCCGAACACGTCAGCCACGTCTGCCTGGGGATCGAGCCCCTGCTGATAGAATTGTTCCATGCTGTAGAACCAGAACTCCCGTTGCACCAGCGGGGCATCGGGGGTGATTGCGTAGGTATCGCGAAGCTTGCGCACGTGCTCGGGCATGCGCTCGCGCGGGACCATGGCATGGACGCCGTCATGAGGTGCCGTTTCAACCATCATCGCTCCTCGAAGAAGAAAAAAAGAACGCGAGCACCAGACTCCGGCTGCCGCATGTCACGCAGCGGCTTAGGATTCGCCAATCAAGAACCGTCGCACTCTTCCGCGTACAGACCCCCATAGGGCTTGCCCCATGGGTGAATCAGTCTCGCAGCTAAGGAGGATCGCCGCACGAACGCCCCCCCGTAAACGCGACAACAATTGATCTGCTGGTCCTTATTTCGATGTTTCATGTCGTTTCGTTCAATCGAAAAGGATGTAGATTGCCAGCATGATCACCGCCAACACGCCCCACAGCCACCACACCAGCCGGGCTCCTGAGCGTTGTTTCGCGTAGGTCTGCTTCAACGTCGCAAGCGGCTGCTCTTCGGGCGAGTGCCGAGTCAACAACGAAACAAAGACCATGAAGAGACAGATACCTGCGAACAGATAGAATGACAACAGGAGATAATGGGGCCAGAAGTCGGCGTTCGGCCACTCCTCTAGATGGCAGACGCCGCAGCCCAGAGAAACGATCGAGCCGAGCACAAGTGTCCAGAATGCTGCCGTGGCCGTCGCTCGCTTCCAAAGCACACCAATCAAGAAGACCGCGCCCATGGGCGGTGCCACAAACGCAATGACCCCCTGCAGCAAATCGAACAGGTTGCGGGCAACCGTATCCATCGCCAGAACCACGCCAATGGCCAGGAGCCCCACGAGTACCGTACTCACGCGGCCCAGCCATTTGATCTCTTTCGGCGTTGCGTCGGGCCGAAAGTTCTTGACGTAGATGTCCAGCGTGAAGACCGTACTGAACGAGTTCAGCCCCGAGTCGAGCGTACTGACCAACGCGGCGATCAGCACAGCCACGATCAGACCGGTCATCCCCGCCGGCAAGTAATTGACCACCATCGTCGCAAACGCCTGATCGGGGTCTTCCAGACCGGGATGAAGAATGTAGCAGAAGATTCCCGGCAGCATGAAAATGAACGGCGGTAGGATCTTCAGGTACCCGGTGAACACACAACCAAGCTGGCCTTGACGCACGCTCCGAGCTCCGAGCACGCGTTGGACGATCGTTTGGTCGGTACACCAGAACCAAAGGCCCAGCACAGGGTATCCAAGCAGCATCGCATGCCACGGATATTTGGTGTCGCTGGCCGGACGGATCAGCGTCCAGAAATCGCTGGGCACTCCGGCAATTACGGCATCGATGCTGCCGATCTTCAGGAAAGCAATCACCGTCAGAGTCAAGGCTCCACCGATCATCAACACGGACTGAAACACATCGGTCACGACCACGGCGGCCAATCCGCCGGCCACCGTAAAACTAGTTGCTACAACCGTGAGCACCAGGGCAGCGACCCACAGCGGCCAGCCCATAATCTGGCTCATCAACAGCGAGCCGGTATAGAGCGCGCCGCCGAGCCAGAGAATCATGGTCGTGAAAAGGGCATACCACGAGAGATAGACGTGAGTTGCCTTTCCAAACCGGCGTTCCATGAACTCGGGCATCGTGCTGATCCCCGTGGTCAGGTAATGGGGCACAAACACCATCGCCAGAAGTACCAGAAACCACCATGCCAGCCAATCGAAGTTGGCCGCCACCATGCCGCTAGCGTATGCCACACTACACGAGGCGATCATGAACGACGGGTTCACGTTGGTGGCAAAGATGGAAAGCCCGACGCTGGGCCAACCAAAGCTGCGACCCGCCAGGAACAAATCGTCCGACCCGCGATGCCGATAACTGACTACCATCCCCAAGCTGATCACCGAAACTGCATAGACGGCAATCACCACAAAATCGATGGTCTGAAGTTGACTATGAATATCCATTTACTTGATTCCGTGTAACACTTTAACCGAATGGCAAGTTGCCGGCTGGACGGGACTAAGGATTCGCCAATCAATAACTGTCGCACTCTTCCGCATACAGACCCCCATGGGCTTGCCCCATGGGTGAATCAGTCTCGCAGCTAAGGAGGATCGCCGCATGAACGCCCTCCAGTAAACGCGACAACAATTGATTCGCCGGCCCTAAAGAGTAGAACACTAATCACCCACTTATCTTCACTGATCCTGGATCGAACGCTCACGTGAACGTTCTGAGCGCGTCTCTCCTCCTCGGTCGACTCTGAACTTGCAGCTTTTCGCCCCTGTCTGATTAGTGAAGATGAGTGCTCCAATCTTCTCTTCCTCCTGTTTTGATCGTTCTCGATTCAGAAGCCGTGTAAGGTTCGAGAAGTCCTGAACCTCAGCGCCTGCCAATCGGCTAAACAATTACGATTCCATAACTTCTCAATCGCTTGCGAATCGAATCTCCTTCTTCGGCCGAAGCCTGAATCAGAAACTGGTGGAC
>JAJSAJ010001013.1 GCA_024274855.1 Planctomycetota bacterium
CGATGATTCGATGGACTCTTCGTTTGCTAAGCGTTTTTCAAATTGTCGCAGCTCCGAAAACCGATCTTGCTCGAGCAACAGTGCAACATGTCCATAGTACCCGCCCACCCCCATTTCCTGTAGAGCCTCATCTTCTTTGTCAACCAGGTCGGGTCTATCGGTCAATGCAAAATATGTCGCACGCATTTCTCTTCCCAGGGCGTACTTCGGCCAGCCGCCCAGCGCCGACGCCAATTTCTCAGCGGAAATCCGCAACTGAGTAGTCTCCTTGCCTTTGGACTCTTTGAGCTCAATCGTTCTGACATATGCGATTAGGCCGTTGGCAAGCGCGAGTGGATTATTTGGAGTCAAAGTCAGAGCGATCTTCGCATCGTCAATGGCGCGTTCACCGTCGTCCAGGTTCTTGGTTTCGAGGAGAGAGTCGCACCACGCCTTGCAGCGAGTCGTGTAGGCAGTCGTCCAGGTGCGGTGATCCGCGATCAATTTATCCAGTTTCTCGATAATCTCATCCTTTGGCGTGCGTTTTCGACCAGGATCCGCCTCATCGCCTTGGCCGCCGCACCAAAGAAATGGCCACGAACTTTCCATTTCGGGTCCCGCGCTGCAGCGACCAGTCTCAAATACGCTTCGTGGACCAACGCGGTGGCCTGGAGCGTCTGTCCCGGTTTCTCGTCGGCCAGTTTTGCGGCCGCCAACCGGCGCAGCTCGTCGTAAACCAACGGCAGAAGCCGGCATGAGGCCTTCGAGTCGCCTTGCTCAATTGCCGACAAACTTCGCGTGATTTCGGTCATCGGGACAGGCCATCAAAAAACTTCATTCGAACATGTGTGATCATAGCGTGATTCGCGAGTCGCGTCACCCACCGGCCTGTCTGCGCGCATCAGCACAATCAAACATCTCTGAGGCACTTCCGCTGACGACTCTGGCGGAAGTTCGTTGGCTCCGATCAACACTCCTCCTCCGAATAGCCTCGACGCGTAGGGTCGGTAAGACGCTCATCTCGTCTTCAGAGAGCCGGAACGATGGAGCCGACGAGAAAGGGGATGGCCCAATGGCCCGGCCGGTATGTTCGGCTGACCATCTTGGCCGCTTCCGGATTGTCGTCCTGCGTATAGACCCAGATCTCCGGACGATCCCACACCACGATCTCGTCGCAGCAGTCCCCAGTTATGTCGAGCACAGCATTACACATGTCCGCATGACCGTCATCGGGGAACCGAGCTACTCGCCGGCCCCAGCCGTCGAACATACCTCCCTGGTCGACATTGGGTGAATGGACAAAGAACTCTTCGGATCTTCCAGACCAGTTCACCGGCAGGCACATACTCCCACATTGCACCTGCTCGCAATCATGATACACGTTGTGATTGGAATCGAACAAATGCAAACTTCCTTGATTTCGCCAGAAGTTGATGCTCACGGTCTCCAGGCCGACCGAGTCATCACGGAAATTGGCGATCGCAGGATTCTGGACATCTCCCAAAAAGTCATGCTTGATTATTCTGCCCGAAAAATCGGCGATGACAACCGACTCGGGTTAATATGGACAGAATGATGATGACAGACTGCTACTCGTGGGACTATGATGAGTCCTTCGATATCTTTTTCTATGACACGGAAACGGACAAGTATACCAACCTGACCAACGTACGTGGTTACGACGCGGAAGGGTCGGTATCACCCGACGGCAAGTGGGTCGTCTTCACCTCGAACCGACGGGCGTACGACGGGGCAATGACCGAGTCGGAGGCAGCGCGATTCAAACACGACCCGGCCGTGATGCTCGATCTGTATCGCATGAAGAGCGATGGAACTGGCGTGCAGAGATTGACGGATGGCCTCGGCTATGACGGCGGTCCTTTTTTCTCTCCTGACGGCAAACAGTTGGCTTGGACCAGCAACCGCACCCGGAAACAAATGTCACAGATCTTCTTTGGCGAGTGGACTCACCAGGAGGCTCGCAAGAGACTCGGGCTTACCAAAGGGAGCTGCTGCTGAAATACGGCTATCCCTTCAAGGATGCTTAAGAGAGAGCACATCGTACTCGCTAGTCTTGTGTTGTACATAAGTGGAAGGCAATTCGCGACGATCGAGTTTGCATCGTTGCCCTACCGGATCCTTGCCGATGTCAGCGACCTGGAAGACCATCAAAGTCTTTATTTCATCCACGTTTCGTGACATGCATTCGGAACGGGACCAGCTAGTTCGAGTTGTGTTTCCTGCTCTGCGGGAAAGGCTGCTCCCTTTTCGCATTCACCTGAACGACATCGACCTGCGATGGGGCGTGACTAAGGAACAGGCCGACAACGACGAGACGCTCGACCTTTGCCTCCGGCAGATTCGCCCCTACCCGCAGCATCGTGCTGAGTTGCTTGATTTTTTTCATCGTAACTTCTTTCGGGCAGTCCACGATCGGTTTCTGCGAACCGAAGAGACCAGGGCCGCCGGGCATCAGCAGCTCGCCCAATACTTTGCCGCCCAGGACTACTTTACCGAGAGCCTTGAAGAACAGCGAAAACGGGCGAAACGCCTTCCACCGACGCCCCGCCCGGTGAACATCCGCAAAGTGGATGAGCTTCCTTACCAATGGCTTGAAGTCGCCAAACTTCTCGGCAAGAACGACGCCGAGTCCGAGCATTGGAACGCTGTGGCCGACCTCTTGACCGATTTGCGATTCCTCGAAGCCAAAGCCGA
>JAJSAJ010000099.1 GCA_024274855.1 Planctomycetota bacterium
ATCGCCTGGAACGACGGGTTTTTGATCCCCCCCGCCGTTCCGATGATCGTCAACGCCCCCGACTCGAGATCCATGCGATAGACATAGATCCCTTTGCTGGCGCCACGCGTATACGTTCCGAAGTAGACGATCAATTGACCGGCCCCGTCGTCCGGAGTCGCAGCGGCCAACGACGTTTCGAGTAAGGAAGCAGGAAGCGTCAGTAGGCACACGAGTCCAAGGAACAAGACAGTCTGATTCATGGTGGTCTGATTCATGGTGAACACTCCAACTTGCCATATGGTGGTCGGCTAACTTATCCGGAATCCTCTCAAGTGGCCTTGATCGCAATCCGGTCCAGCAGCGGGCAAACAGGTTCCGGCTGCAGTTCCAAACCTCTTGTAGTGTCCTGGATTACACCATGTCCCGCTCGGCAAGCGGGACCTACCTGGACCGGCTTACGATCAAGGCCCTCTCAAGTCTATTTCAAACGGCCAGCTGGACAAGAGGCGAGACGTGCAACCTGCACGAATCGGCACAAGTGGGAGCAGGGCCGCAGCCAGCTCCAAGCTACCGCTCGGGGCCCGAATGGCCCGTTTTCGTTGGTCGCTGGAACTTTGTCAACAACTGAACGATCTTTGAAGTTCGTGATACACGGTTCGTCGCAGTATCCTACCGGCAGACTCGGCTTGAGGTGTGGGGAATCGGCGGGGCGTCCTGTTTATTCCGCAGTCGCGTACGGAAGCAAACTCCATGGTGGTCGCTTGCTTCCCCGCGTGCAATTTGTCAGAATCAGGATCCTCCGCTCGTACGCGATCTTGTTTCCAAATATCCCACGAGGCCTCCGCCATGAACCGCCGAAGCGTCCTTGCAGCATGCTTGTTAACGTCTCTGCTGATCCCCACCGACCGAGCCGCTGCCGAGCCGTGGAGACCGGTTGAAGGCCAGCTTCTGACACGCTGGAGCACCCAGGTCGATCCGATCCATCCACTGCCTGAATATCCGCGGCCTCAGTTGGTACGCGCCGATTGGCAGAACCTGAACGGGCTGTGGCAATATGCAATTTGCTCGAAGGAGCGAGACAAACCCGACGCATTTGACGGGAAGATTCTGGTCCCGTTTCCGGTCGAATCGGCATTGAGCGGCGTCAAGCGGCCGGTTCAGCCGGACCAGCGACTGTGGTATCGCCGCACGTTTCGCCTGGCCGCCCCCAAGCCCGGCCACCGCGTGCTACTCCACTTCGGTGCAGTCGACTGGGAAGCAACCGTATGGCTCAACGGTACGCGGCTGGGATCGCACCGAGGCGGTTATGCACCGTTCAGCTTCGACGTTACCGACCAACTGCGTGCCGAAGGCGATCAGGAGCTGGTCGTGGCCGTCTGGGACCCGACCGATCAAGGCTACCAGCCGCGAGGGAAGCAGGTCCTTCATCCGAAAGGGATCTGGTATACGGCCGTGACAGGTATCTGGAGAACCGTCTGGCTGGAAGAAGTTCCCGACTTTTTTATCCGGAATGTGATCATGATTCCCGACATTGACTCAGGACACGTATCTGTCAGAGTGTCGGTAAATCGTCATAGTGACGATATGCTGACATGTATTGAAATCGGAGCCGTGTCGTGCCGAGCAAGAACGCTGAAGATCGAGCCGCTCAAGAAGCGTGGACGAGCCGGGAAGGAGATCGCGGTTGCGATCCCCGAAACGCGACTCTGGTCGC
>JAJSAJ010001014.1 GCA_024274855.1 Planctomycetota bacterium
ATCATCTTCAACGGTCACGGAACCGTCCGTATTGACCGTGACACTGATCCTTTTGGCGAATCCCGCCATTGCCTCGTCAATTGAATTATCAACGACCTCATAGACCAGATGGTGCAATCCGCGACTCGTCAGATCACCGATATACATGGCCGGTCTGCGCCGCACATGTTCCATATCCGACAAATGCTGCAAATCCTCCGGCGTGTATTCACTATTACCACGCGTAAATGAAGGTTGCTGCTGCGACGGATTATTCACCGGGTCCTTGTTCGTATCATCACTCATCGAATACGTTTTTTCCTGTTTAAATCACTTGCAGCAACTGGTTCCAAGAAAGGGTGGAATCGATGCCTGAAAATCAAGACCAATCCTGCCAAAACTGCTTACTATTTGTCGCAAAACTGCCTGTGAGAATATCCAACGTCGGCCGTTTTTGCATCCCGAGTTCGTTTCCGAGGCGATCCCGGGCCAAGCCCGCTCAACAACCTCACTAATCAACGGCCCCCACACGGAACCGAATATCACGGATCTAGATGTTGGGCAAGGCTGTTTTCATTCGTTTCACCAAACGTCGCTTCTGAAAAGTCAATTCTTGAACAGCGGACGAGTTGCGGACGATCACCTCCAAGACTCCACGACGCAGATTTCCCACGCGGCTGTGCTTGGCCAGTGTCTGGCCGGCCGCTTGGGCCCATGCCTCACCGCGCTGCTGGTCGCCCTGGATCTGTGCATAGCCACGACGGGTCAACAGCCGACTGATCGTTTCGGAAATCCGCTGTGGACTTCTTGGATAGTATTGTCGTGCGGAAACATCCTTCTGCAGACGAGCCAATTCCTGTTCTGAATCGCGGAACATACTGCACTCCCTCAACGCCCCAACCACAACAATCCGATAGGACGATCAGCGATCTCGAGCCAGCGGCATGATGACATATCCATATCCGTCGTCCGTGGTCAACAAGGCTGCGGACTCTTCGTTTTCGATTTCAAAGGTAAAAACCTTTTCCGAATCAAGCACCTTAAGGAAATCGGCAACAAACCGATGATCCAAAGCCAGCGTAATACTTGACCTATCATAGGTAATGGGAAGCTCGATCCGTGATTCTCCCACTTCAGCAGTGCTTCCGGTAAGAACAAGCGTCCCCTCGCCAAAAGCAAAATCAATACCACGACTATCTTCACTCGTGACAATAGCCGCCTGTCGCAACGCAGCATTGACCGGCCCAACGGCCATTTCGACCTGCACAGCATCTTGTCGAGTTGGAAAAACATCCCGCCACTTCGGAAATCGGCCATCGACAAGCCGCGAGTAAATCGTTGCCCTCGTCCCCTTCACCAAAATGTCGTTTGTCCTCGCCGCAACTTGGACATCACCATCCTCATCACCAAGGGAGCGGGCAATCAGTTGCATGGCCTTTGCTGGAACAATCGTTGCCGAATCCGATACATCACGGTCGCCAACAACCTGGACCGGCCCTTCCATTTTCGCGAGCCGGCGACCATCGGTACCAACGGCAATGATCTTGTCCTCTTCACACTCGATCAGAATACCGCCAAGTGCGTATCGGCCGCTTTCCGTATCTGTTGCAAAAATAGTTCGCCGAATCAGTTCGCGCAATAACTTGGCTGGTAATTCGTAGTATTGTTGTTCGTCAAAACCGACAACTTCCGGAAACTCGTCCGGATCCTCGGCTGGTAATTTGAACTCACTTCGCTCACCTCGCACAATCGTGTTTTGCGATGCTGTTTCCACCGACAATTGCGAGTCGTTACTTTCTCGCAAGATTGCTCCAAAACGTCCAACTGGCAATACCGCGCGACCTGGCAGTTCGACTTGAATACCCGGCACGTCAATTCGAATGCCAACCTCCATGTCGGTTGCCATCAACATAGCACCTTGATCAGTGACACTTAACAAAACGTTTTGAAGGATTGCCTTGGGACTGCGGCTCGGGGCAACTGTTGCTGCAAGCTGGAACGCCGAAAGCAAACTCTCCCGTTCACATTTGAACTTCATCTGAGGATTCCTTTTGTCTTCCTTCTTATACTTTTCTAAATTCCAGTCGTTGTAGGAATGTGTAATCATCTATTGTCGACAGTCTAAAACCGACTGATTGCAAACGGCGTAGATGAAACGATTTAAGATCACGGTCGTCTCGTAAACTCGGAGTGGATAAAGCGTTAGTAACCGGGCGACAAAAAGGCAATATAATGTTGATTCAAATGGCAGCCCATGCAATATGTGCTTACCGGGCGTTGGTAATGGGTCAAGTAGGCGACGAAAACAAACGGATAGTGACACGATTTCCACCGCCGGTGTTACCTCGCCAGATTCGCTTTCAATTGATGAACGGATTGTCTGATTGCCTTGTCGGAAGAACAAAGAGCTTCGGTTTTCCGGCAAGCGTGTAATACGGTAGTATGATCTCGTTTTCCATAATAACGACCGATGGCTTCAAGGCTCTTGTCCGTCCAATTCCATGCTAGATACATGGCTACACCTCGAGCGCGCACAATGTGTCTGCGCCGAGAAGGGCCTTGCAACTCCGAAATTGGGATCAAAAAGTACTTGCTTACGAGTTTCGCAATGGACCCGATTGATGGCCGACTGGAGGCTGTAAGCTCGGCGAGGTAATTCCGTACGGACTCGAGATCAACTTCTTGGCTGCCACGATGAGCCGGATGCCCCAGTTGCAACACGGCATGTGTTAACTGGGGGACCGTTGGCCGAATATTCTCCAGCCCTTCAATCAGAAGCTGAACGGCTGACTCCGACAGGGTAACTTCGTACATTGCCGCTAAACGCTCAAGCAGTACGCGCTGAGCCGGTAAACCGGGCGCGGCCAGAGGAACAACCAGTCCGGAAACCAGGCGACTCCGAAGCGCCGGTGACAATAGGGTATCATCGTCGGGCGACAGACAGCTTGTGATCAGGACCCCACTTCCTGACTGAAGCAATGCATCGAGTGTGCGTATCATCTCCTGCTGCGCAGCTTGCTTTTTCCGCATTTGATGGACATCATCAATGACCAGCAGATTGGCACGTCGGAACTTTATACGAAACTCGCCAATCGCGTCCGTATCGACCGCATCGGCGTAATCACGCGCAAAATCCGTTCCACATGTGACGATGACACGGTCCGAGGATTGTCGCTGTTGCCATCGTTCGGCCAAACCACGAGCTAACAAGGTCTTTCCGGTTCCGGTCGGGCCAAATAGCGTAAGCGGATTGTATCGAGGTCCTTCGTCAAGCAGCGTCTGTACAGCGACTTGGACAAGCTGGTTCTCAGTGCTGCCGATATACTGGCGCAGCGGCAAGGAAGACGAATGCTCCCAATTCGTCTCATGAGACACCGGTTGAAATGTGTCAAACGAAATGCAAAAAACGCCGTTGACCACGCAGACTCCGTGCCAGAAAACGAGTCCAAGAACGTACCGTCAACTCTGTTGTTGACAGGCCCGTCATTGTAGCCGTTTTGGGGCGTTTCGACGAGACGTGTCTCGCAGATTTGGGGCCCTTTCCCCGAATCGCAAATGCTTGGCTCCCAACGGAATAGGGCGAATGTATGTCAGTTTGTGTGCGGTAAACGCTGACATGCACTCGAATACGGAGAAAGGACAATCGGGCAACCGCCCGTCGGACTGTCCATCATTCCGCCGACTCCCGCATACCATGCTTCATCGGTTCGATCGCAGACGAGTAACCACATCCACAATCCGTCGGACAGCATCATCAATCTCCTGACGAGTCGTGAATATGCCCAAACTGAATCGGAGTGAACTTGATACGATTTCCTCGGGTAAATCCATGGCTAAGAGGACAGCGGATGGCTGAGCTGCACCACTAGAACAAGCAGAACCGACGGAACACGCTACGCTAGCCATATCAAGGGCCATGTGGAGCGCCTGACAATCAAGGCCTGGAAATGCCACATTCGAGGTATGTGGTAGTCGGTTAGCCCCCAGTGCATTGATAACCACACCAATGTTCGACGCTCGAAGCGATTCTTCGAATCGATCACGTAATGCGGCCATTCGTTTTTGACGCGTTTGGCTGTCACGTTGCCAAATCTGTAATGCACGATGCAGACCGACTGCCAGTTCAATCGGTTCGGTTCCGGGGCGGAGTGCACTCTGCTGAAACCCACCAAATAGTATGGGATTCAACGGGATCTTGGGACGCAACAACAGTGCACCAATGCCACGAGGGCCATGGAACTTGTGTGCCGACAACGTCAACGCGGTGACCTGCGAGCGGCGAAACTGAACCGGGATCTTTCCAACCGCTTGGACCGCGTCGGTGTGGAAAG
>JAJSAJ010001015.1 GCA_024274855.1 Planctomycetota bacterium
AGGGACTCTTTTTGTCCAGGAAGAATGAGTACGTGTGCAACCCGGCTTGCATGCCCGCAGCATGGATCTTGTCGATGACTGCCTTCAGACTCGCTCGCCCACTCGGGTAGGTCTTGGGATAGAGCTTCCAGTCACCATAGCGAGCCGCGTACAGATTCAGTTGAGTGATGCCCAGTTGCCGAGCAAGGCGGATGTAATCGTCCACGGTCCGTTCAGACACATTGCCACCGGCAAAGAGATACGACCCGCGGTTGATGGGTGCATCCCATGCCCATGGACCACCAAGAGCCGATTTTGGTAAGCTCGACGCATTCTCAACGATTTCCTGAATGACCTTTCGACGCTCGGCTTGCGGGCATGCAACCACGGCCACTTTGGCGCCCACGATCCCAAAACGCGAATAGCCGGTGGCCGAAAGTCGTTTTGCAGGGCTCGGCAAGCCAGGAACGTTCGTCTTCAGATTCAGGGCCAACGCGCACGCCGTAAATTCGTTGGGTGACGCGGTCAGATTTAAGTTCAGGAATGCCAGCGACTCGACCCCTTCGCCCGTGACCGACTCGACCTCCAAGATAAAATAACGTTTTTTGTCGAGGACCTTCACCACGGCCGTCACGCCGGTCTTGCCAAACCCCAAGGTCAATCGCTTTCCGTCGAATTCGGCCGAGGTCGCCACTTGACGCTTCTCGCCCTTCTGCACGACTGCTAAGGGAGATGGCTTGCAGTAGTCCTTGCCGGTCCGATTGTCAACGACGCGACGCGACCACCCATCATTGCTGACATCCAGGCGGAGGCTCGGGGTGTCGACAAGCGGGAACGTGGCCGGTTCCGCGGCAGAAACATGAAACCCGGCGAAAGCGAGCCAAGCAATAAGCGGACAGGCGAATCTCACAATGCATTCACTCCATGAACGGAAGTATGATCACCAGCGGAATGCACGCATTCTAACTGGCATCCCCCCCCGCTTCAAGCGCGGAGACCGCTGCCGGAGATCGCGGGAAAGCGTGCCGCCACACATCGACCGTTGCCCACGAGCACGAGTCGCGAACAAATGCCGGCGATTCATGACATTTTCATGTCACTTCCCGTGTCACGAGCAAGGACGGCCATGCACCCGACTGACCGGTACCAGCGTCGGGGTGTCAACAATGTGTTTCGAAGTCACCGTCTACTCCACCAGCTTGTAAACTGCGCTGGTGCGTCTATCTTTTTCTTCTTGATAACTGGCCTTGATCTCTGGCTCGCTCAGTGAGTGTAGGGTGTGACAAGATCGCGGCATACACCTCGGCAACTGGCAACCAAGGTATCGCGAGCGCCGGCACACCACAATAACTTGCCACGCAATTCCCGGTGTGCCGGCGCTCGCCGTGAACGTTGTGGATGATGGATAACTTTCGACGGCGAGCTGGTCACACCCTACGACTCAAGGAAAACAGGAAGAAGCTCTGTGTCACCTAAATAAGGCGCGTCAAGCATGTTGGTTTTGGCCCGAAGCGTTCGTTGCGGACGCGATCCGCGAACATGTCATATCCAAGCAAGATGATGCAACTGAGCAACATTCCGGTCGGACGGTAATTCCCCTAGAAACTATAAAAGAAACTATAAGACACTCTGGTTTCTGAGTTCTTTGCACAAAATGCACTATTCCCCATTTGCGGTCCGGCAATGCGCTGCGACCCGAGCAGCTTCCTTTTTCCAAACCGACTGATCGGCCTCGAAAGGTACTGTCACAACGCGATAATGGAACTCCTGGTTCGCGGGAACCGTACTGTTAAGGAATGCCGTCAAGTAGTGTTTTCGGTATCGATCGGGAACATCCCAATAGCGAGTTCGCCATTTGTCTACCGCCGGGACGTCGAGCACATAGGTAACCGCGCCCATACCGGATGGGCCATCATAGACAGCGGACCAGCGAACGGGTCGGTCGATCTTCTGTCCTCCATCTCCCTGAAATTTGCCTTCCATGAGTGTTCCGTCGGGCAGTTCGGCCAGATACTCCGTCACACTGGGCACCCAGGGATGCATGAAATGGTATATCAAGTTCACCGGCGTTACCTTCTCGGCCGTAATGCGAACGTCTTCTTCAATTCGATTCCCTTGAATCCCGATTTCAGTAACGAGCACGAAACTCCGGATTCGCGATTTCTTCAGCAGTTTCAGCCGTTGGCAACGTATGGTTGCTTCTGGCCTATCGACAGACCGGCCATCGACGACCAGCTTCAATTCGAGAATCTGTTCGCCTTCGTTTTCCGTGTGTCCACTGCCGATGAACCCGACACCGGGAAACCTGACGACCGATCCGTAATGGCTACCCCAGCGATCCATGCAGAGGCGAGTTCCTTTGTAGTCGATACGGTATAGAGTCCAAAACGACCGGCTTTCAAACCGGACTTGGAGCTGCCCGACATCGGCCGTGATTCCCGCCGGCCAACCTTCGTGCACGGCTGGCTGATAAGGCTGCAACATCACATTGTCGACCAACACATCACCTCGGCAGTCACCGCCAGGTGCATAGAACGAAAACCGGATACGGACACTCTGTGTGCCTTCAGGCAGCGGCTGTTGCGTCCCCGGCCCGAAAGTGCCACGCACTGTGCGCCAATCATGCACCGCGGATTTTGGATTCAAACCGTAGAAGACGATCTGTTTCAGCGATTTCCCATGGCTGTCGAAGCAGTACATCGAAAATGCAAAGACTCCACTCTGAAGCCCCTCGAATTTCAAATCGGCCTGGACCTGATAGGCTTGTTCGGAGCACAGATCGCGGCCCCTGACAAGATGCTCGGTTTCAACGCCCAACAGCCGGCCGTCGGGATGCAGCCGCAGAATCTGGCCGCGTGGTCCGTCTTGGGCAAGCAGTGAGACTTGCGAATCTTCGCCCGGCCGAAATACCCAGCCGGTCAGTCCCTTCTCAAACCCACCGTTCTGCAACGGTATTGGTTGCTTAGCCATTACGAAGCGGCAACTGCTTATCAAAATCGTTACAATAAGCAGACGATCTAACTGACGCATAAGATGTTTGTGCTTTCCTGGACAAAACGTAACTGTTTAGCCGTCTGGCAGCGTTCTGGGATTTGTCCCAGAACCCAGAGAAGCAGGCTTTTCGGGAGGGCGAAGCTCCCGCTGAGCCGCGTGTTTTGTTGGCCCGAACGGCTCGGCAGAAGCCTCGCCC
>JAJSAJ010001016.1 GCA_024274855.1 Planctomycetota bacterium
CTTAAGTATAGCGGGCTTCATGCATTTGGAGGATTTTTTGGCAAAACGGTCAAAGTGCGGCGACCCTGAGGCCGATACTGATGTTGACGGTTTTGCCGGTTACACGAGTTTTTCCGCAGGGCCTGACCGTGGCACGACAGACTACTTGGAGAACATGTCGATGAAGTCGAATCACTCGAAGGGCTGGATGCACGCAATCTTGTGCGGCGTGGGACTAGTGGCCGCCTTAAACGCAACCGGCTGTCAGATCAGTTCCAGTGGCCAAACGCTACCAAGTCCCTACTATCTTTCGGACGACGTCCAGTATTTTCCGCCCGGGCCGGAATTCGTTCTGTCGCGTGAAGCGGCTGTAATGAAAGCCTATCAAGCGGATCAGAAGCTCCAAAAGCGATAGTCGGCGCTGGCGCATCGGTATCCCATCGGCAATCTCTTTCGATAAGTGTGCGCTGAGACTGGCTCTGCTCGAGTCTCTCCGAGCCCATAAGTCTTCGCGCGGGGCCGCCCCGGCGCGTTACGGCTGCAGGAGCGTTTGCAAGTGGAAGTGATACTTGCCTAGTTTACCGCCGTAATTGCCTGCACTGATGGCGACGATCCCCTCGCCGGCGGCGGTTCGAATCCCAACTGCCATCGCTCGCTCGCCCGCCTTCGCGTCCACGCCGTCGATGACGATTTCATAGGCACACTGGGCAGCCGGGTGCAAGCGAGTTGCCACGCGACCTCGCAATGTCGGGCAAAATGCATCAAATGTCGACGCGCGAAGTGCCTTATACCGAGATCCCACCTTGCTGCCACTGCGGACCACTCCACTCGGAAATGGGGTAATTACCCCGGCCAGCTGACCAATCTCTTCGGCTGCCCTGCGGGCGGCAATCAGTGCAGTCTCCTGGTCCACCCCCTGCACGATAAAGTTTCCGCCGGCCACTCCCTTGGCTGTTCCAAGCGTCGCTTCAATGACAAATTCACCATCCATAACCGGAATGCGCCAAAATCGTGATCCGTCGAGCACTTTGCTCTTCTGATAGCCATCGCCGAAAAACCTGAGATGCTTGCCGAACGCGATGCGTGGCTCGGCAGCACGCAAACCGTCGAATGCGGCCGTGGTTGGACATGTCATCAGGCACTGGCCGCCCCGACGGGTGACCGCCTTGCCCAAGGCCTCAACGGAAAACGCAAAAACCAGAAACGCGACTGCCGGGCGGCCGTCCGGCGACTTGTTATTGTCCAGAACCTGCTCGACGCCAATTTCAGCGTCGCACGCGATTACCGACGAGCTGTCCCCTGTGAACTCGCGAACGACCGCGGCAAGCCAATAATCGTCACGTGCTGATACGATCAGCCGAGCGTAACGCATCCCGAACGCCTCGGCGAAAGTCTCTTCGATCCATGTTGGGCCAATGTTCAAATCACGCCTCCGCAAACGGTATCCCGAATGGCACCAGGGTTGAGTCTCTAGGTGCAAACAAACAACCGTACGGTGGCCTTTCAGGCCGCCGATCGAAGCCTCAAATCGAATTGATTGCTACGTTCCCAAAAGTCGTAACCGTTCACGGAATGTAGGCCGCCGGCTCGCTTCCAAGGGGTCAGACCCATTTTCGGCGACAAAATGTGTTCGTGTAAAAAAAACGCTTTCTCCGCCGAAAATTGCGTCAGACCCCAGCGGCGTGAACGGCTACCAGAAGGCACCTTGTGCTCAGTTTGGAATTCAATTGCATGGGATCGAAAAGCCCCCTTTTCGACCGGCCAAAAAGTCCAACGTACATTAGATTGTCTGCAACGCTGGGGTTGAGTCTCGGTGCCAGCTTGGTTCGATTCTACCGAAAGGTCATTTTATCGAAAGGGCCCTTACCCGCCGCATAATCCTGCCATGAACGCTCTTTGCACCAGTCGGAATCTCCGTCGCTGGCAAACAGACAATCGTCAGGATCCGACCGTAGTTGAATCCTTGCTTTGACCTGACGCGGGTCATGACGTATAGCAATGTTAGTAAGCTGGCGCGCAACAGTAAGTTACCGGTCCGATTTTACGGAATCCCCCGAGGATCCAAGCGGCGTCCGACAGCGAACGATATTCAGACGGTTCGTTGAGCGGTTTTACGCGGGTTGCGATGATCGACACCGGCAATGTTTTTACTGGTTCGGTCCGATAGTACCGTTTTGCACACCATTGCGGTTCGCTCTATTTACGTAAGTAGATCCATGGAAGATGTCTGCCCCCACAACACGACTGCCAATGCGTGGAGCGAAGATGTTGCGCGCACGATTGCCAAACAACAGACGTGGGCAGACCGCTTTCTGAAAGAGCAACAACAGAGAATTGAACAATTCGAAGAGACTTTGGCCGACCAAGTCCGGGAAATCGCAAACGATCTGGAACAGCAGAATCGGGATGTCAAGCAGCAAGTTCTCGCTCTGACCGAACAAGATGCGGAACAGCAGGCCGAGCTGGAGGCGCGCCGTGATCAACTGGACCAGCGTGAAGAACAACTTCGCTCAAACACAGAACAGCTTGCGTCGGACCGCGCCGAGTTGGACCGTCTCCGGTCGGAGTTCGATCAGCAACGCGCCCAGCTTCAGACAGAGAGCAACCAGCTAGAGGAACAAACGGCCGAACTCGATGCGCGCCGCGAACAACTGGACCAGCGTGACGAACAGTTTCGATCGGACACAGAACAGCTGGCGTCGGACCGCGCCGAGTTGGACCGTCTGCGGTCGGAGTTCGATCAGCAACGCGACCAGCTTCAGACAGAAAGCAACC
>JAJSAJ010001017.1 GCA_024274855.1 Planctomycetota bacterium
CGTGGTGACGCCGGGTCGCTTCGACGTGAAGATTACCTACGCGGCAAACGCCCAGTGGAGCGGCCAGCCGTACGTTTTGCAGGTTGGGCAGACGAAACTGGAGGCCATGGTACAAGCGACCGGCAAGTCGTACGAATACAAAACCTTTACGCTCGGGACACTCCGGATCAGGCAAACCGGTCGTCACAAACTCCTGATACGACCAGCCAAGAGACTCGACAACGACCTGATGTACTTCAAAGCTCTCGAATTGGTGCCTGCTGAGCGAGCGCCATCGCAAACGCCGAATCTAGTCTTCGTATTTGCCGACCAGATGCGAGGTTCGGCGATGCGTTTCTTGGGGGAAGAGCCGGTCCTTACGCCGAATCTCGACAAGTTTGCCAAGCAGGCCGTTGTATTCACCGAAGCCGCCAGCAACTATCCGGTGTGCAGTCCCTATCGTGCCATGCTGATGACCGGCCAATACCCGCACCGCAACGGAGTGATTAACAATTGTCTTAGTCGAACCGCCCCTTTTGGCGTGCACTTGAAACGGAAGGCCGAATGTTGGTCGGACGTTCTCAAGCAACAAGGATATGCCCTGGGGTACATTGGAAAGTGGCATCTTGAGGCACCGACCGCACCGTACATTATTTGCGCTAACAATCGGGGGAACGTCGCGTGGAATGAATGGACGCCGCCGACTCGACGGCACGGATTCGACTACTGGTACGCCTACAACACTTACGATCACCATATGCATCCGTTGTATTGGGACAGCGAAGCAGGGCGAAACGAGTTTCATTATGTCGACCAATGGGGGCCCGCTCACGAAGCCGATTTGGCCATCGCGTTTATTCAGAACCGTACAGCACCGTTGCGGCGACCGGACCAACCCTTTGCTTTGGTCGTATCGATGAACCCACCGCACACACCGTACAACCAACACCCTGCCAAATACCTGGAACCTTACGCCACAATGACCGACCGTGAACTGTGTCAGCGACCGAATATTCCGGCTGCCGGCACCCGATTTGGCGACCACTATCGCAAACACATTCGAGACTACTATGCGATGATCACAGGTGTCGACGAGCAGTTTGGACGAATCATGGACGCTCTGGATGCATCCGGGCTGGCCGACAATACCATTCTCGTTTTCACGGCCGACCACGGTAACTGCCTGGGAATTCACGCTCACGGCACGAAGAACGTGCCGGAGGAAGAGTCGATGCGGATTCCGTTGTTGATTCGCTACCCGGGTAAGCTACGTCCACGTCGCGATAATCTACTGATCTCCGTGCCGGACATGTATCCGACACTATTGGATCTGATGGGATTCAGTGCCAGAATCCCGTCGTGCGTCCAAGGCGTGAGTTTGGCCAAACGGATTCTGAGTGGCACCGGGCCCGGCCCCACATCGCAACTCTATTTGTTGGTGCCATGCGAAGCGCCGGAGCGCGGTCGCCGGGGCATTCGCACGCGGCAATACACATTGGTCATTAACCATATGCCGGGCCAGGATGCCACCCACGTTCTCTATGATAGGCGATCTGATCCCTATCAACTTAAGAACATTGCCAATGACAAGCCTGAAATCATCAAGCAGCTTATCCACGACGAACTCGACCCATGGCTCAACAAGACGAACGACCCGTGGCTCAAATCCAAGTAATTAAGAAACGGGGCAGGGCAGATGTTACCCGACGCAGGGCCCAGAACTCCGGCTTGCGGTCCTGGATACGGAAGGTGCTCGCGGTTGCGTCCGGCCCCCAACGAGTAGACCGAAGCCGATTCGTAATTGTTCACGGCCTCTGACCGTGCACGATTACGCGGATTGATCCCTATAAAGTACTTCTATACGTTTTTAGCGCACGAATATCGAGGTTCGTTATGCATCGTTCACACGCTGTCCAGTTTTTCTTATTTCTGGGAATCATTTCGGCTGTTTTGAAGGGAGATGACTGCTGTCGAGCCGCAGGTGCATCGAAAGAGAAACGTCCGAACATCTTGTTTATTCTTACAGATGATCAGCCGCAGAACTGCATGGGCTGTATGGGCAATAAATTCATTCAGACACCAAACATGGACCGGCTTGCCGCGGAAGGTGTCCTGTTCACCAACTCCTTTGTCCCCACATCCATCTGCTGTTCGAACCGGGCCTGCATCCTGACCGGACAATATATGCGGCGACACGGCATCCGCGATTTCCACACACCGCTTAGCGCCGACGCCATGCAAATTACCTATCCCGTTCTGTTGCGAAAAGCAGGCTACCGAACGGGCTATCTCGGCAAGTTTGCGATTGGCTGGCCAGATCGGGAAATCGAAAAGTTGTCACTGCCGGCCGATCAATTCGATTATTGGTACGGCTTCCCGCAGACGATCAACTTTCGGCAGAAGATCGATGGTAAATCGCAGTACTTGACGACGGTTATGGAGCAGAAGGCAGGAGAGTTTCTGCGGAGCCAACCCGCCGATCAGCCGTTTTGTCTCACGGTATCGCTGAAGGAACCTCACGGGCCATGGAACTATTTCGATCCGGATGTTCCAGATCCTTATCTGGATGCCCGTATTCCACCGCCCGCCACATTCTCAGCCAAACATTACCAGGCTTTGCCCGACTTTGTTCGCCAATCACTCGGTGGACGGCAGGGGCCGAAATGGTTCGGCGATCCAGCGACTTTGCGGCAGCGAGCTCGTCTCTACTATCGGCTTGTGACGCGAGCAGATGTTGCGGTGGGACGAATCATGACGGTGTTGAAAGAATCGGGACTGGATCAAGACACCGTGGTGATCTTCTCATCGGACAATGGGGACATGATGGGCGCTCATGGACTTGTCGGGAAATGGCTCGCCTACGAAGAGTCGATTCGAGTTCCCTTAATCATCCGCGACCCTCGTCTGCCGAAAACACTTCGCGGTCGTCGCTGTGACAAGATGGCCTTAAGCATCGATCTGGCTCCCACAATGATGGCGCTCGCCGGGCTGGCCGTTCCAGAATCGATGCAAGGGCGCAACCTGATGCCACTTGTCGAAAACCACTCGATTCCATGGCGAAAAGACTGGTATTACGAACACACGTACGCCCATCCTCCGCAACATCCAATTCCCAAGACCGAGGGCGTACGGACCGAGCGTTGGAAGTATATCCGCTACACGGATTTTCAGCCTCCTGTGGAACAACTGTTCGACTTGGCGAAGGACCCTCGCGAGGAACACGATCTGGCCGGCAGCACAGAATACAATGTAACGCTGGATCGGCAGCGCGCGCGATGTGACGAATATCGCCGCACGCTTCAGTGATAGCGGTCGCCCGTTCACGGCTACGAAAGCAAAAACAGAACGATCCGCAGCCACGCCGCCTTCGGTAGATTGCCTATCTGGACGCTCGAATGGTTCGAGACTTCAAAGCCGAGACACTCGCGGGAAAGCCCATGTCGTGATCCTTTGACTTGCCCATTTCTCACCCACACAACTCTGCCGGCCATGTCAACGGGATATACGGAATTAGCGCCTAGCAACTGGTGCATCGGCTCGAATTGGTAGGTCACCCGAATGGGAATGAAATCGGTGCTCCGCCGGCACCACAATGCGAATTCATCGAATGTGTCCCGAAAGGACAGAACGGAAGCCGTCGCGCCCAACCACCAACTGGATTTTCCGAGGACCACCTGCATCGGCAGCTTGCTGCAAAAGATTCAGCAGCTTTGCCGCTTGAGCTTGAGCTTGATGACGAAAAGGACTCAATCCTTCCGCCATCGCCGGTACTGTCTTGCGTAGCGTTTCAGCACCTCAGCACACCTGATGTTGTGATCGAAGCACATCCAACAGCTGTCGTTGGGTCAAATCCGATGACAGAAGTGCCACTCGGTTGGCTAATGCTGGTGTAGCGACACCCGCGACGATACCCAGCTGTAGCTCGATAGGGAACAAGCAGGAAAGTCCCAAGCCTTCGCTGGGCTCGTAGAGCCAACGATAGACACGGATCTTCCCTAACAGACAGTTCAAGTTACGCGTCGGAGACAGACGTTTGCGATGCTAGGCATCACGCGGATACAACAGATTGCGTGGAAGATCGCATGGATCACAAGATTCAAGCGAGTTCAGCTTCCACTGAACAATTATTCGTCCCACTTCGCAAAGAAACCGCTGTAGCTTGGTCTCAAATTCGTAATTGTTTAGCCGTTTGTGGTAGGACTGCATCTCACTGCTGTTTTTGCGCTTAATCGACCCCAACGGCCTTGTGCCGTTGGTGAGCGAGTCTATTGAGCTAAAGAGCAACATGTCACTCCAAAGGCTCCGCTCGCTCCCCGCCGCCAAAGGCGGCGGGGAGCGAGCGGGGAAGGGATATTTCACCACAGCGCGTTAGCTCGCGAAACTTATTCACCCATGGGACAAGCCCATGGGGGTCCCTCGACAACCATTCTCCTCCATGTGGCTAAACAGTTACTCACATTTCAAATAATTCCTTGCGAGAAGCTGTCTAGGACCTGAACTGATGCACGAGCCGCGCTATCCGTAACACCACGGGCCAAAGAGAAACGAGTCATTCTGGGCTGGTGAGCTGACAGAGCCTTGCCAAACAACGTGTCGCGCCGGTAGCATCCATGCGGGCGTTCCTTTGGCGGGAGATAGTGTGTTGCTACTCTCAATTTCGCAGAAGGACGTCCATTTCACATAGATCAATTCTCGTAAGTGTTCGCGAGACGCACGCATTGGGCAAGACTCTCACAGCCACAAGGAATGCAGCATGTGGGATAGCAA
>JAJSAJ010000100.1 GCA_024274855.1 Planctomycetota bacterium
AGGCAAAGTGAATTGCCGTGGCACTCAACGCGACGTTTTTCAAAAACGTGCGACGCGATTTCGGTTTGTCCATCGTCGATCCTCGTGAAGTATTCTGTATTACGTAGCCGTTCACGCCGCTGGGGTCTGACCCCTTGGAATCGAACGGCGGCCTACATTCCAACGGTTACTGTATTACTAACTTCGTAACACTTTAGCCAAATGGCAAGTAATCGACTCAGTGGAACCCCGCGTCGCCCACTTCCACGACTCAATGGGAGGGCGAGGCTCCTGCCGAGCCGTTCGGGCCAACCAAACACGCGGCTCAGCGGGAGCTTCGCCCTCCCGAAAAGACTGCTTTTCCGGGCCCTGATACAAATCCTACTGCAGACGGCTAAACAGTTACCTAACTTCAATGGTCGTTAAGTTCCTGGCAACGTTTCCGTGCCCAACGCGAGCGGGCCATGGGACGCTCCGCGGTAACGCGGATTTGGTTGCGGTCCCGCCGCTCGGTGACGCGTGCTGCTGCCCGCAGCTTGGCAAGGTGCCGCGACCGCCGATCGGCCATATGCGAGCTCTGTTTATAACACGGGGATCGCGATAATGCCACGGCGGCACCGAAAACAGCACGGGTCGGAATGGCGTTATCGAATTGAACAGCCAATCTAGCCTGCGAAATTGATTCACCCACGGGCAAGCCGCGTGGGGGTCTTGCCCGCAGGTGACTTCCAAGACGCTGCGAACTGTGTCGCTGAGCGTCATTCTGATTGTGCAGCGTCAGGGTGGTAGCAACGCCGGCAAACGCAAGTCGCGATTGAGTATTCGCTTGGCACTATCCGCCACGATTCAGCCCGTTCGGCATTCCATTGCGTGCCGAGGGCAAGGATTCGGTCAGCAGTCGAGCTGCCTGAAGTTCCCGTAGTGAAAACTTCCGGCCCCCTCCTGCCGCGTTTCTGGGCAAGGGGACCTGGGCCAGCGTCTGCCAAGGCGTTTTGTTGGCCACATGCCAGGCTGCCAGTTGAGCAATCCGTTGCGTGCACTCGCGCCGGCCGAATCGAATCAACACCTCGCGAACCGCTGGGATCCTTGTCAGATCTTCCAGGGGCCGCAACTGGTACGGGATGCGAGGGGATGGGTCCGGCTTGCCAAATTCTAGACAGAAGCAGGGGATCGGTTGCGTTACCACCTTGCCCGGCAGCAGCAACCATCTGGCCAGCTCCTTGGTCGACTCCATGCCGACCTTGCTACTGTCGAGCGATTGGGATTTCGTTTCCGGTGGATCGGCAAATCGTTGGCCCGGATCCGACGTATAGAACGATCCGCCAAGCCCTTGGGGTATCTGCGAGACGCGGCCGTATCGCTGCCCTCGTCCCGGATTGAACCGACCTCGATAGCCGTTTGGCTGTTGGCCGAATCGCTCGGCAGCTTGCCTTGCCTGCCGGGCAATCTGGTCGGCCCTCAGCTTTTGTGTCGGAATGGCCGCGAACACTTCGGGAGCCTGGACCAGCAACGGAGCCTTGGTCTTGTTGCGCAGGCTGAGTGTGATCAATGAAAAGTTGCGTGCAACGACCAACACATCGATCTGATTGGTCGCCATTGCGTCGAACAATTCGACCTTTTCGGCGTCCTTGATCAACTGTTCCAGCTGAGCCTGGCGTTCTTTCTGCTTGTCCTTTTTCGTGTTTCGTTTTCGCTGACGTTGCTTCTTGTGTGTTTGCTTTTCGGGAGCATCCTGCTTCGCTGCCGACGGGCGTTTCGCCGCCGGCTCATCCGCCATCCCTCGCGGCCCCAAAAGCAACAATCCGATCAACAGCAGCAGACTCGGCTGAGCTATCAAGTGTCGCATCGCACCTAACCCCCATCGGAGAATAACACAATAGACCGAGCCACGTTCGGCACCTTAAACCTCGTGCTGCCGCGTCCGGTCCTGTTGCCGTCAAGGTCACGAAATCGGATTCGCCTGGATAGTCCGGCATTCTCTGTTCACCGCATCCAACAATTCTGTCTCTTTGCGGCGTCGCAATTCTTCCACTTCAATACTACAGGATCCGTTGATGCGATCTAGTACCGTTTTCAACTAGGCTTCGTCTCGAAACGGGAGGGCGAGGCTCCTGCCGAGCCGTTCTGACCGCCAAAATAAGAGGCTCAGCAGGAGCTTCGCCCGCCCAAAAACGCTTCGCCCGCCCGAAAACACTGCTTCGCCGGTCGGACATTCTCTCTTCGGTAAGACCTCCACGCGGCTTGCCCGCGGACGAATCCGTTTCGCGGGCTAGATTCCCAATACCGGCGCAAATCGGACGCGATCATTCGAAGCGACTTGCAACGGTGACTTCCCGTCTGGTACAAAGGGGGTGTTCAGACAGCCGCTCGCCAGTAAGGTACCAGCCGTTTGTGGCTATGTGCGTCAGACTATGGGAACCGGGCGTTCATCCACGTGTTGGCCAATGTGGGGTGCCGGTCGATGAATTCACCGCTGCTTGGCGGCATGCTCGCCCCCCCCGAGCCGACCGATTGCGTCGGGCTTCGCTGGTTTACCCCCCCTTTTTGAATTTGTGTCCAACCCCCGTTATTTGATGGAGAGAACCAGATGACTCAGTCCAAGAACGTGTCGAATGCCAACCGTCGCGAATTCCTGAAGACGACGGGATCGCTTGCCGCCGGCGCAACGATGCTGGCTGCCGCAGCTCAAAACGTGCACGCAGCCGAAGACAACACAATACGTCTCGCCTTAATCGGTTGTGGCGGACGTGGCACGGGGGCGGTCCGGGACGCGTTATCCGTACCGGACAGCGGGCCGGTCGAGTTGTATGCGATGGCCGATCTTCAACGCGATCCCATGGATCGCCGGCACAAGGCTTTGCAGGCAAAATTCGGCAAGCGGATTAACGTCCCGGAGGATCGGAAGTTTATTGGCTTTGACGCGTATCGAAAAGCCATCGATTCGCTCAGACCGGGTGATGTTGCACTCTGCACCACGCGCGCCTACATCCGTGCGATACACGTTGCATACGCGGTCGAGAAGGGGATCAATGTCTTCATGGAGAAGCCGTTCGCGTCCGATCCTGTTGGACTGCAACGTATATTGCGAGCCGGTGAAGCAGCGGAAAAGAAGAACGTCAAGATTGCTGCCGGCCTGCAGTGTCGCCATTCACCCGCGAGGCAAGCGTTGATCGATCGTATTCGTGACGGTGCCATGGGGGATATCCCGCTGATCCGCGCCAATCGGTTGGGCGGCACCGGCTGGCTTGGCAACAAGGGCGAAGATGCAACCAAGCTGCTTAAGCAAATGCAGTTCGGTCGAGTTAATCTGTTTTGGGTTGGCTCCGGTCATATGGTCGATTACCTGATTCACCAGATTGACGAGTGTTGCTGGATCAAAGATGCTTGGCCCGTCTCTTGCAACGGCATGGGCGGACGCGTGCCACATAGCCAGGATTGCAGCCAGAATATCGATGTCTACGAGATGGAATTCACGTTTGCCGACGGCACCAAAGCGTTCTGCGGTTTCCGACGGATTCGGCAGACTCGCAATGAGTTCGCCACATTCGTTCATGGCACCAAGTGTGCCGCTCAGTTCTCAGGAAACGTTCATGCCGCAACGGTACACCAGTTCAAGGACCAACGGATCGGCAAGGAGTTTATTGACTGGACGCCCGAGAAAGACAAATTCAGTCCCTGGCAGTACGAATGGAACCACTTGATTGCCAGCATCCGAAACGATCGGCACCACAACGAAGCCAAGCGAGCTGCGTATTCGGACATGACTGCTCAGATGGGGCGAGCGGCTTGCCATATTGGACAGACTGTCACGTGGGACGATGTCATGAACTCCAAATTTCATTTTTGCGACAACTTGGAGGACATGGACTACGACACCCCGGTTCCAGTCAAGCCGGACAGCGAAGGCCGATTCCCCGTTCCGATCCCCGGGCAATGGAAAGAACTCTGATCTGGCCCGTTTCGC
>JAJSAJ010001018.1 GCA_024274855.1 Planctomycetota bacterium
GCTGAGTGTGCGCATGTCCTGACGATAGTACACCGGTCCCTCGATATGCTCCCGTCCTTCGCTGAAAAACGTGGCGAGATCACTTCCCAGGGCGACCAGGATCTTCTGCAACATGCCGATGCTGGGCGACGCCTTCCCGCGCTCGATGCAGGAAATCATGCTCGCCGTCACGCCCGCTTCACCTGCCAACTGGCGGAGCGACAACCCGCAGCGTTTGCGGAGCACCTGCACCCGCTGTCCCAGATCGGCGTTGCCCACCGTCGTGCTTGGCGGTTTGGTTTTCTCGTTCATGAATCGTCCTTCCCTTGGCGAACGGACACATTGTCATCGTGTACGTCGGGCCGCCGCCGATCGACGATTGCTTCGTGCCACGGACCTTCGCCGTGCAAGAGCCTTTCGGCAACCGTGCCGATCCCTGTGAATATGGCTTGCCCGCGGTACGATCCGGTGATCGGCCCCAGCGGCCGGCCGGCGCGTGTCAAGAGCCGCCGCTCGGGATCGTAACGGACGAATTGACCATTCGTGATGCGAACCGAAAGTCGCGTGACCACCGACTTTTGCGGATCGGCTTTCCAACGGGCACGCAACTCGATTGGATATTCGCCGGGCGGCAAGCCACGTACCACCGCCTTCCAAATCCCTTGGCCGTTGTCAGCCAGTTTCAACGTCCCTGGAAAAACTCCGGTTGTGGGGCGTGTCTCCCGACCGCCCGACTTCCGGAGCATGGCCTTGTTGGGATCTTTTGGCGGGGCCTGACCCAGCGACGCGGTGACCGCGACGGTGTCGCAACTCAACGGTTTAGCCTCCCGATCCAGGACGACTGCGTAGATCGGGATCCCTTCGGATCGAGCTCGCCGCGCCGTGCGGCCGATCGGCAGCGTCGGCACAATGACCTCAGGGCCGGTCAGCGACAGCCGGAAAACCACCGTTGCCTGCTGCTGCGGATCCTCCCTCCATACGGCTACGAAGAAGATCATCTCGGCGAAATGGCGAGTCGCATCAAAGCCCTTCTTGCGGTAAAGCTCCAGCAGGTCCACCGTCAATTTGCCAGGATCGGTCTGCCATGGACTGGCAAACAGGGGCGGGCCGCTGCGCCCCTTGATCACCGCCACGAACTGCCATGAACAAGTCGCTTGACGGACCTCGAACTCTGCCGTCGGATGCTGTTCGATCTGGAACTGCAAGGGAGGCAAACAGGCATGGTCCCAGATCGAGTCGGCGTTTCTCTTGGTCAGACGCGTGAAATGATCGTCTACGTCGGTCAGTTCATTACCCGGACCGGCATACCATCGCGATGCCTGCTTCTTGCCCGACAGCGGCAGCGGCGACTGCGACGAATAGCAAAGCAAGGCGCCGTCGATGCCAGAGCTTTCGTCTCGCCAGACCATGGCCCGGTTGAAGACCCAGCTTTCCCGCATGCCGTGGTACGAGCGCCGCTCGGTGCCACGGACAAGATACCAATCGCCCTCGTCATAATCGGTCACCGTCAGTGGGGCAACCGCGGGAGTCTCCGCAAGGGCCGCAGTAGCTGCGGAAAGAAGCACAGCCATCCCGGCAAGGATCACGTGGACCATGACGATGGTCTCCTGGGCCTAACCGCTTGTCTCACACGACTGTTTAATTTATTATACGGTTGTTCTGTCGTCAACCAGTGGTGACTCATCGTCGAGGAGGTGCGTGATGCCCCGCCAGTCACGCCGGCAGTTCCTATGGTCGCTGGCGGCCGCCTCAGCTACGCTCGGGGCGGAGGTTCAAGCAGCGCAGTCGGAAATGGCGAACATCCGCCGGCCTTCATGGAGCGGTTGCGTTTTCACGACCGGCTTTTCGGACGGTACCGTTATTGTGTCAGAGGTAACCGTTCACGGCACGAGTGCGTGGGTTGGCAGTTATCAGTTATCAGTTATCAGTTATCAGATTTCCCTCAGAACCCGGAGAGCCAGGCTTTCCGGGAGGGCGAAGCTCCCGCTGAGCCGCTTGTTTTGTTGGCCCGAACGGCTCGGCAGGAGCCTCGCCCTCCCGCTGAGTCGATCACTTGCCATCTGGCTAAAGTGTTACGTAATGTCAAATGCCTAATGATAAATCGGGCGAGTCGGAAATCGGGAAAAACTCCGGTGCTAACGCGATGGCAGA
>JAJSAJ010001019.1 GCA_024274855.1 Planctomycetota bacterium
ACGATTCCACCGGTTGCGTGCCCGTCGATCGAGGCGTGCAATGTGTACAGATCGCCCGGTTGTGGCGGACGATAGGGAATTCCATTGAGAGTTCGCGTTACTTCGATGATGTAACGGCCTGGGTTTTGGAACGTGTAATCGATCATCGGATCGGTGTTGTAACCGGGGGAGGTTGGCCGGTCAAAGCTGCCGTCATCCAACAGGCCCAAATCGTCGGTCCGAGTCAACAGTTGGCCTCGTTCACTCCATAGCTGGAGATTGGCATCCATATACCCCGTCGGGTCCAGGATCTCGTCCCAGTCGATGTCGATGTCGAAGACGCCTCGTGCACCAGCCTGTGTGACTTCGAATGCATAGTAGTCGCGCGTTCCATCGCCTGTTGCACCAATCACCGAGATGTGGGCCAAGTCAGTGGAATCCTCGATATCGGCGTTGTAGCCGGTGGTCCACAGCTCGCGTTCCAGGTCTTGAGACGTGGCAATCGAATCGTTCGGTTCGGTTTCAATCACCCATGGGTTATTCGTGCCGCTGTCATCGTACATCTCGACAGGCGTCTGGCCCTGATTAGCGATGACATTGCTCGTGTGAGGTGCGTTTCCAGTCGTATTTGGAATCTCAATGCGCCAAGCTTGACGAGGATTCCAGGAAGGCCAAGTGATGGTCGTATGATCGTCGACCAGGTAATCGGTTCCTCGTCCCTGAGGCCAAATGTTGTCTTCAGCCGGCCTTGCAACCGAAATGATCGGTTCCAGGTGAACCTCCGTGTTGTTGAGTAACTGATTAACCGTCCAGTCGTCGGACATGACGGCGACGAAGTAAGTGCCCTGAGGCAACGCGACGGGACCGATGTAGGGATCCTTGGACCCGACGGAACCGCGCGACAGGTCAGCCATGTCTCCATTGGTTGTCAGCGGGCCCGGACGATCGTCGGCGATGCTCGAGTCGGTACCCATCAGAATCGGGCGACCCGTGGAATCGAAGATGACCAAGTTGGTATCAGGTCGGGCAAGACCATCGGCGTAGTCGATATCGAAGATGACTGAAACATGGCCCGTTTCGTCGGCGCCAACCGCTTCGTAGCCGACCTGGAATTCATAGATGTCGACGTCGTTCGAATCCATCAATTCGCCCGCAACACTGATCGTTGCACGATCCATTCGCAGCAGGTTGCCCAGGTCTTGCGGTCCGGCGCCCGGTGCGCCGCCCCATCGAATTACGTTGTTGGTTTCCGGACCGCCGACAGCTTCATCTTCGGCAACTTCACCGAGCAGCGGAGAATGACCGGGCAGGCCGAACGCTTCGACACCATTAGTCGCATAGCGGATATCCGCGTAACGGACGGTGACACCGGCCACCTCGTCGGCTTCGCGCAGGCGGACTTGCAATTGGTACGATCCGGAAGTCAATCCACCTTCCAGGTTGTCGATATCACCAGGCGCCGTGTTACTGCGAACACGCACATGGTACGTGCTGCGTGTTCCCACCACGCCTGGCAGAACGACACGCATGCCCGCGTCGTAGATGTTCATCGAATTGAAATCTTTTGCCTCGCCACTGATCACATGGTGAGGTTGATACGCGTCGTTTGTTTTTTGCAGCGGATTGACGTCGTCGGCTGCAATAGCCAGCGGATTAACGAACAAACTATCGGTTCCGAGCGTTTCGAACCAGGAATCGTTCGACCGTGCAATTACGGTTCCGCTTGCGTCAAGCAATTCGACAACGCTGTTGAGCGTCGACGTGGTTCGATCGATGTCAAGCCAGACTTCCGTCCCGGCAGTGGCATCGAAGCTGTAGACGTCGACATCATTCGGTTCATTCAGTACGGAGTGGATATCGAATCCGAGTCGCAGATTGTCATCGCCGGCAAGTTCCGCCGGGGCGAGTTCGCCCAAATACTGAGCATTGCTGGTGGTTGCGTTTTCGCCGGGTGCCTTGCCGTTACGCGCCTCGGCTTCCACGATCAGTTCAACGTTGCGATCGTTGGCGAACTCTTCAAGACGAACGCTGCGCCAATCGCCCGGCCTGGGCAATGTTGCGTTGCCGTCGTTGTTGGTGTCGGTCTGTGTGGTGCTGGTCGGTGTCAGACCTGCCCCGACCGTGTCGTCTCGCAGCGAAGTCAGGACGACGGGGAAATCGGGTTGGCCGATGATTTGCATCGTGCCACCGATACGGTCATCAATACCAAGTGGTCGGCCGGTGGCAGTGAAGCCCGCGCCGATATAGGGATCAAAATTGTCGCCCGGGCCGTCGAGCTTGACGACCAGGCTGCTGCCCGGGTTGCTCTCCAAGCGAAGCCCCACATTCGAATGGAACTCGGGCACGATGATCTGCTCGCCCCGCAAGACGTGGACGATATCGGTGTCATCCCAGACGCTTTGGGTCGTCAGGACCTCGCCCCGAATGTCCATGCCGTTTAGCGGATTGTTCACGAGCATGTTGCCGCGAATCAACGGGCCCTGGTTTTCCGGATACGCGCCGACCGTTTGAACCGGACCGGTCGATCGCCCATAGTCATTGATCAGCTCGGACGTAAAGGAGTTGGCATTGATGGTAAGGGCCCGAGCGTCGTTGTCGCGGATGGTGTTGTTCAGCAACAAAGGCTGAGCGCCTCGAACGTAGATCGTCGCTGACTCGTTGTAACCGCGACCGAACCGGTCGACCGGGCCTTGTCCGCCCAGTCCTTCCGCATTCTGTTCGACAATGCTGTTGGCCAAACGGAGGTCGCCTTGATGAAGCTCCAGAATGTTGAAGGCCTTGAAGTTTCCTTCGATATTGGTCGTGCCGCCACCAAAGGTCAGCAGGGCATGATCGATACTGGCTTGTCCGAGATGGCCGACGAAAATGCCGCCCCAGTCCCCGGGGGCTGGCGTCGTAACATCGATGTCGCCGTTGGTGTCGAAGGTTCCGCCGGCACCATAGCGATCGTCGGCTCGTGACGTGAAGATCACTTCGTCGCCATCTTGTCCCTCAGCGATCAACTGGGCACCGAATGAAAGCTCGATGCGACTTCCTTCCGATTTGACAACAATGCCCGGGTCGATAGCCAGTCGGGCGTCCGTTCGGGCAATCAGGTTTCCGGTGGCCGGGTCAACGAGCGGCCCTCCCGGATTCCCCTCGATCTGGAGATTCTCCGACAGGATATGAACGATGTCCGTATCGTCGAACCGTCCTGCCACGGTCAATGTGTTCTGCTCGTTGCCGGCAGGCGTCTTGATCCGCACGAAGATGCCGTTGTTCGAGTTATCGACTAGCCGGTTGCCATGGATGTCCGGTCCCACGCGCTGGTAGTCCAGCGTGAAGTTACCACCTTGCTGGTACTCCGGCGCGTGGAAGTTGGTCTCTTCAAAACTGTCTGGATCGGCCGATATGGGCGCATCGGAACTCTCGATAATGGTGTTAAACGAAATGGTCGGCCGGGACTCGGTCAGCTGAATCGGTGTAATGATCTGGCGAACGGAACCAACTTCAACATTGCCGCCACCAAACCGAATATCGGCATGGTTGACATAGTTCAAGAAAATTCCGTTGTCTTCAGCGTTGATTCGCCCCGTGGCGTTGTCCAGATCGTTTCGATAGACCAGCCCGCCCCAGTCACCCGGACTGGGAGTTGTCGCTGCCATCAACGTGTCCAAGCCAATCGCCTCATCCAGGTAGGATGTGAAATGGATACTTTGGTCGGGTGTACCGAGCACCTGCAACGCGCCGCCACTTCGGTCGACACCCAACGATGAACTTCCGACACCAATACGCGCTTGACGTAACTTCAGGATGGCCCCCGCGTCGATCATCACGGTCACATCCTTGGGGACGTCGAACGTCAGGCCGTCGGCCAATACCTCGCCCGCTAGTGTCCCGACACCGATCTCGTAGGCGAAGTTATCGTCCAGTGTTGACACGTCGTTATCGATCCCGCCGTTGCCAACGATGCGCACGATCTGGTCAGGAGCCGCCGCTTCCAACGCGTCGGCAATGTTCGTGTGCGTGACCAGGGGGTCCGACGCTGCCGCATCGTTCGCGTCGACAATCAGTGTATTGGCGGCTGTGGCCGAACTGAACCAGAAGTTATAAGTTCCGCCCGGATTGCCGTCCGCGTCTCCATCCAGGGAGGTTCCATCGGCATCCTGAAGTACATTGTTGCCGGTGGCGTCCGGTTGGAAATTGACTCGCAGATCGTAGTCGCCCTGGCTCTGGCCACCTAGGCCTGTCTCCTCAAACTCGGGATTGTACGATGTGTTACCACTGGCCGTGACACCCAGAAAATAGGTGCCCGGTTCCAAGTGCAGACGCATGAAGGAATCGTTGCTGTAGTAATCGTCGTTTCTCGCGATGATTTCGCGGCTGCCGTCGGCTGGATCCTCGCGATAAAGCGTCAAATAGGTATCTAGCAAGCTGGCATCCGGCAGTTGTCGCTCGGCAAAAGTCTCCGCGGAAAACTCGCCGGGCTCCGCAACCGTGAATTCGTACATGTCGATATCGTTACCGTCCGGCCGGTGGAGATAGCGACCATGCAGGATATCGTGGTTGCCAATGAAAATCGGCTCGGGCGTCGTCGCGCCCGGGTACGAATAATCCGAACCAAATGCCATCAGCGTGCTTGGTGGCAGATCCGATGCCCGTTCCAGACCCAATAGGAAACCGATTCCGGTCAGTGTCGTCTCGAACCAATCACCGCCGAAACCGTCGTTCCACTGCTGAGCGTTGTCCAGGATCAGCAGACTGTCTGCGTAGGCGGGATCGACGCGCGCAATGAAATTGCGGTCGTTTGTCGGTTTGTCCAACGCGTGGTTGACAACGTCCGGATCGGTTGGATCTAGCGCGCGCGGATCGCCCGTGATGATTGTCAGCCCCTGATCGGGCGTTTCCTGGAACTGCACACCCAGATAGTGACTCCACATTTCGAAAGCCTGCCGAGCCAGATCTTTCTGGACGTCGGTAATCAGGTTGACCATCAGCGGACTGGCCGAATTGACTTGATATTCGGGCTTGAAGTTGTACGAAATCGTCGTAATTCCGTATGCGTTGTCCGCGCCGAAATTCGGGTTGATGTGGTTTTCGAAACCGCCCGCAATCTCTTCGGGAATCTCGCGGTGCCCCGGTTCGTCGTTGCCGCCCGGGAAGTCGATGTCGAAAGCCACCGTGTCGATTTGCGAAGCGAGCAATTGACTCTGAGTACCGAGCTGACCAAGTGGGAACGCTGTTGCGAAACTACTGCCCGCGTCTCCATTGGGACTGGCCGGCCCAACGTCAGCGGTACTGGGCGCAAGAGGAGTCGCTTCGTCCGTGCCGATGCGTAAACGCAAGGTACCAACACCCGCTAGATTCGCCAGGTCGTCGGAAAACGTCAGCGTTACCATGTTGGTCGCTTGATCATAGACGGCACTGGTCGGCGTGATTGCCGCGTTGTCGTCTGTGTTGTCAGCCGTTTCCATGGTGTTGATCAACTGGTACAAAGTGGGATTCTGCGCACTGACCGGATCAAGCTCGTCGTTGTTGAAGTAGACTCGAATCTCGTTGCGATGCTGGACCAAGTTTTCCGTGACTGGATCCCGATCGATTGGCTGCGGGACCACCGCGACCACTTGGGCACCAAGATCCAAACGAAAGTCAATCTGCTGATCCAGGCCGTCATTAAACACGTCGCCATTCGTGTTCGTCAGGGGCGCTTCGCCCGAACCGATGATATCGATTCGATAGTTGTCGTCCGGCAAAGATTCGGCGAAACGAAGAATGACGTCCGACGGATTGTCACCAAGCCCCCGGTAACCAGGTTGAATCACGACGTCCTGGTCGTCACCGAACGCGCCGTCGTTGCCGCTACGCGTGATCTGAATTCCATCGAGCGTCGCGGCATCAATGACCTGGTCGCCATCGAAGCGGAACGTCAGTGTGGTCGGCGCGACGTGCCGGATGTCGCCATCTGTAATGAACTCATCTGAGTTGGGCTAGATCCCAACAAGCTGGGGACCCGTTGCCAAAAGGCGGCGTTCTTCCAGCGTCTCGACACGAAGATTGCGCACCGTCTTGCTGCGGGCTTCTGTGCGTTGACGTTGACGGAACTTCTTGGAACGAAACAAATCAGAGCGAGATCGTCGGACGGTCATGAACCAACCCCCAGGTTAAATCAAAAGGTGGGTTGCGCAGTGCGGACACTCGTCAACATACACACGGAACGTCTGGAAATTCGAAAAAAACAACTGTTGTCGGGACGCATAACTCCGTTTCTACTTCCCCCCCAAGCCGATCCGCGCACAGGCGCACCGGTTTCCCTCTAGGGGGATTTAACCGATTATAATCACAGTAGAAAGCATTGCAAATGCTCTCGGGGGGTAGGTTTCCCAGATTACGCAAACTTCGCAGGCTTCCTCTTGGCGGGCGGTCGTGTTTGGGGCGGTCTTGGCCGGGAACATCGAAAAACAGGCTAGATTCGCGCGCGGATCCCCCGTGGCGACTACGGAATCGCCAGTCGGCCAACGCAGCATCTAAACCGCCCAAATAGGGCCGGTAGAGTGTCCGACAGAAATATTTTTCCTGGAATTTCTGGTTTACCCATGCTTTCCAGGCTGTGTATGTTCTGGGTTGGCGTCAGAAGCCCGAAAGCTGGACGTCGCGACGCCGTCAGTTCGAGTTCGAACGAGTGCTTTTCACCAACCGGCTCGGGGGTTGGTAACCGTGCAATGCCTCGAATCACAATGGAGGATACATGGGAGACGATCCTTCACTCAACTTCTCGCGATCGATTGTTTTCCAAATCTCGCCGTTTGCCTTGCCGTGTCGAACACTCAGCATGACTGCGGTTACGTTTTGAATGAACAGGAGGCAACGGATTAAATGGAGCCGGCCATTCGTCGTTATCTTTGGTGCCTCCTGTTCAAAGATGTGGGTTTTCGCGACGATTATTGTGCAGCTGCAAAGATGGTCCGGCGTACAGGTTTAGTAACCTAATGCGAAAAAATTGTAGTCGCTGAATCAAGTTTCAGCGACCAACGGGAGCGGGCTATTAGGATTCGAGCGGTAGCTCGTAATTGGTTCGAGGCCCAGCCTCGCTGGAGCCTTCAGTTGTAGCTTCTGTGCGTATGTTGAGAGAGGGATACCGGGTTTTGTTGTGCCGCTGCTTGCCGGCATCGGTTGTCGACAAGCCAAGGATCTTCGCGGCAAACTCTGTCATGCCCTGCCTGGGGCGTGGCGGCAGATCATGTTAGGGGGGGAATGCAGTGGAACCAACCGACCAAGTGACGGACCAACAGGCAGCAATCGGCATCCTGACGGTTTCAGATCGGGCTTTTCGCGGCGAGTACGAAGATCGAGGTTGGCCGGCGATTCGCCAGTATCTCGACGCTGTACTGGACTCGGACTGGCGGGCCGTGCCTCGTGTCGTTCCTGACGAGCCAAGCGAAGTGCAACTAGCGTTGGAGCAGATGGTTGATCGGGATCTGTGTTGCCTGGTCATTACGACCGGAGGGACCGGGCCGGCTGTTCGAGACGTCACGCCGGAGGCGACCGAGCACGTCTGCCAGAAAATGATGCCTGGTTTCGGCGAATTGATGCGACAGGTTTCGTTGCAGAAGGTTCCGACGGCGATTCTGTCCCGCCAGACGGCGGGGATTCGTGACCGATGCCTGGTCGTCAATTTGCCGGGTCAGCCTCGGGCGATTCAGGAGTGTCTGGATGCTGTCTTCCCCGCGATTCCCTACTGCATCGATCTGATCGGCGGGCCCTATTTGACGACCGACGAGCGCCGGATCGTTGCATTTCGCCCCAAGAAAGCCAGGAAGGGCTAAGGACCAACAGTTGGCTCTTGCCGGGCACGCGATTCATGGAGCGACGAGCGACGTTCGGGCTTCTCGGCACAGGGCCGCCAACCAACCCCGAACTACCGCTCGGACCCGGATGGCTCGCGCCCGTTGGTCGCTGGAACTCTGTCAAGAACTCAACGATCTTTTGGGTTAGTAGCACAGTGGTACAGGGTCATCAATGCAAATGCGGTACCATACGGTTGGTGATAGTCGTACAGCGGATAATCCCACCACGAACCGTCTTTTTCTTGGAGCTTGATAATCAGGTCGGCCAAGCGGGTCTGCAGGGGGGCCTTCTGGTTGGCCGGCAATTGGTCGATACAAAGGCCCGCGTAGTAGTGTCCGAAGTAAAAAAAGTAGCCGGCCACTTGAAACCATGATTCGTGAGGGACCGGACGTTTCCGGCCGATACTCAGCCAGCCGTTGCGATCAATCAGACGATTCAACCACGTGACGAGCACCTCGTTGGTGATATTCGGGTCATCCCACAGTCGCAGGGCCACATTGCACGCCTGGGATCGTCCCAGGCTGCCGCCGGGACGGTTGATGCCGCGCATGGGACGGTATTTGAGGTGTTCGCCGTAGAGGTAGCTAAAGTCGGGTTTTTGTTGCCGATGGAGCGATTCAATAGCCCGTCGAACCAGTCTAGTAGGCGGTTCAATTCCGGTTTGTCTCGCGTCATATAAGGCGACGAGGACCGCTGCCGTCAGAAAGCTGGTCGAGTCGGTGGCCGGTTTTTTCGCGCCCACGCGGAAATCGTAGTACCCCCATCCACCATCGACGGATTCGTAACGATCCAGCATGTCATATTGGCTGCGTACCAACGCGGCGATATCTTTGTGTTTTGCCGCGTTATGGGCGTGACGGCGATCGAGTGCTGCCAGTGCCTGCAGTCCGTAGGCATGGCCCCACACGTTGTAGAGAGCAACCGGACCGGCGCGGCGCAAATGGGGCAGGTTCGTAATCAACCAATATTCGCCCCGATCGATCGCCTGCCGCACGTCAGTCTGGTCGGACTGCCGTTCGGTCAAGGCCATCAAGCACAATGAAGTGACTGCAGTCCGAAAAGCATGGTGCGCGCCCGGAACCGGAGCGTATATGTTCAGGCGCTTTGTACGGCGTGCCGAGCCCCACGAACCGTCCGGATTCTGAGTGTTCAGCAAGAAACGAATTCCTCGCTCGATCGACTGTTCCAGACGGACCTTGTTCGGAGCGGCGATAGCAGGTTGGGTCGGTTCGTTCGCTGGATTTGGCTGCCGCGCCTCGGCCACCGAGACGATCAGCACGACCAAAACTGTCGAAGGGGGAAACCTCATGGGATCGATCTCGATTCAGGAGCGACTGGCGGCAAAAGTCAAAGCGAGCAACAAGCCGGCGCTTTGTGGACAACGATAGACCCATTCGGGTGCGAATCGCACTACGGGACTTGCTTACCCGTGGCCCGGTCCATTCAGGTCGCTTTTTTCAACAGCAGTTGATCGCCCGGCTTGAGCCCCTTGATTACTTCCCAACGCTTCTCCGTCTTATGGCCAATGACGATTTTTCGTTCGATCGTTTTTCCATCCGAGCCCTTCAAACGGACCACATCGCGCCGGCCATCGGAATCGTCAACGAATACGGCGGACGGCGGTACGGTGATGGCCCCTTTTTTCTCATAGACGACAAACGTCAGTGTACAGCTCATTCCCGGCGCGATCTGGCGCGCCGTGGCTTTAGGCAGCTGAACCTGAACCCGACCGTCGAACTGGCCGCTTTCGATCGGAAACAGGGGAAACGACTCGAGTGTGGCCGAAAGTTCCAAGTCGGGATAACCGGTCGGCACCGCGATCCCTTTTAGGCCTCGCCGCAAATGATGCAGTTCTTTTTCCGGCAGGATGGTTCGTACACGAAGCGAATGCCGTGAGACAATGGTCATGAAAGGGCTGCGCGGCGTCAATTTCCCGCCACGTCGCAGCTGGGTCGCGACCGAATCAATACCGGACCACTTGCCTCGCTTGCATCGTCCGAAATAGACGAAGCCATCGGCGGGAGCCAAGACCTCCATCATTTTTCGGTCCCTTAAGAGATCTCTCAGCTTCTTCGTCAGACGCTTATTGGCCACAATCTGTTTTTCACGTTCCAGTTGTTTCTGTTTCATCTGAACGGGCTGTGTCGCTTTGGCCTTGAGTAATGCCAACGCGGCACGTCGAGCCGCATCTTTCATCTGCTGGTCGCGACGCGGCAGTTCTCGTTTCAGTGTTTGCTGAGTTCGTAATTCTGTCGATTTCAGCATGAACTCGGAACGCTCAACATCGTTTCGGGCTCGCGTCAGGACTATCTCCTCCGTCTCTTCGGTCAAGTCATCGGCCTTGTACATCTTTTCAAGCTGCTGAAGCTCTTCCATTGCGTACTGCAGACTCTGTTTGGCACTCTTCAGGGAGAACCGAGCGGACTGCTCCGCACGCGGCCTGCCAACCTTCAGATAGTATTTGAGGTCTTCGTCGGCAATGGCGTTGGATCGGCTTGTTGCCGCCAGGTCGAGGGAGCTGGTTTCCTTCAGGAAACGCAGTTCGGCATCGTTTAGTTGCCGTGCCAGTTGACTTAATTTCAGAGCTTGCTGAGTGTCCGCGATCTGCTGATCGATTTGCGTCATGTCGAGCCAGACCAGTTTGTCGCCCTTCTTGACTTGCTTGCCGTGTGTCACTGTTTTCAAAACGGTGAATGTTGACCACGTTTCGGGGTGGAGCACGACCGGCCACATCTTGCCGGCTTCAAAAATCCCCGGCAAAGTGACCGTGATTTTCAGAGGTGAAGCAGCCGGAACTCGGTAGGTGTCGGGGGTGGCTTTTTTCTTCGTGGCAGGTTCCTCGCCAATGGCCCACCCATGGAATCCGAACACGATCAGCGCCGTGCAGCCAACAAGCAATCGGTGTGCATTCATCGAAGCATTCTCCAAGAGGTATCACGGATTCTCACGGATTTCAAACAAGGTTGGCCAGTTCTTGCCAGTGACGAACAAGCGGTGCCGCCGGCTATCATAAGCGATTCCGTTGAGCACTGCATCCGCGTCACGACGTTTCGCGACGGGCAGTAAACGACTCAGGTCGATCCAGCCGACAACGCGGCCCGTCCGCGGCGAGATCTTCGCAATCTGATCCTTGTACCAGATATTGGCGAAAATGACGCCCTCTACATATTCTAGCTCGTTCAAGTACCGGATGCGTCGATTTCCGTCACGAACGACCAGTCGGCGAACCACCGCGAACGTGGTCGGATCCAGGAAGCGGAGCGTGTCGGTGCCGTCGCTCATGATTAGATGCTTGGTATCGTGAGTCAGCCCCCATCCTTCACCTCGATAGCGAAGCCGATTCTGTTCACGAAACGATGCGAGGTCGTAGACAATCGCCTGACGGTTCTTCCATGTCAGTTGAATGATCGAGTCCTTCCAGATGGTGATCCCCTCGCCGAACAGGTGCTTGTCCAGATCATAGCGTTGCACGACTCGGCCAGTTTCCAGGTCGACTTTGCGGATCGACGATTGACCGAAGCTGCCCGTTCCTTCGTAAAGGAACCCATGTTCAAATTCCAGACCCTGGCAAAAAGCGGCCGGATCGTGGGGATACCGCTGGACCACGGTGCAGCCATGGATTGGCGCATGCCGGCCGCGATTGGCCGGAATCCACCACGCGAGCAACAGAACCAGCCCGATC
>JAJSAJ010000101.1 GCA_024274855.1 Planctomycetota bacterium
ACAGAGGTCGCGTTCGCCAGAAGTAGACTTCCAAGAACCGTCAATGAGATAAGTCGCACTCGTTAATCCTCCGGCTGACAGGTGGTAAACAGGGTCTTGGGACTGGAAGCCAACGTACCGTGATTGCGAATAGAATGCAAACCCTCGCGGCGCACACGTGTCCTATACAGTTACGCCAGGCTTCCGTCGATCGCAAGCAAGGCGATCGAGGAAGGGATTTGGTGTTGATCGGCCTCCAATTGGAGTTCAGAATAGGAGGTGCAAGCTCATTGGTTTCGGCAGTTGCAATAGAACCAAAGGCGAAGAGAGATGCACATACAGTTGTGACGGCGATCTTGACACCCTACGACTACGACTTGCTCCAGAAATGACCATTTCGTCCGGGAATAGAATCTTGTAGCGGTACGGAACCGCCGGCCAAGTTTGCCTCAGTTCGTTGAACAGGGTCCATTCCCCGACACCCTGTTTCGAGGCTCTCACGACAGTGGTAGAATGCTGGCGGAGCATCCGTTGTTCAAACGTACAATCTTGCGAAAGCTACTGGCAGCCGGTTTGCTGTGAACTGATGCCTCACGGTACGTGAGTGGCAATACCAGCGAGCGCGTCGACCCCGATCAATCCCAACCGAATCTCCACACGATATGCTTCTGTTTGATAGAAAGTCTGGCCATGAAGAAATCGATTATTCTTGCAATTGCCGCAGTCATTCTGGGGCCGATCGCTGTGCTGCATTCCGCCGAAAGCAAGCCCACCCCGCCCAACATTGTCGTCTTCCTGGTCGATGATATGGGGATTATGGACACATCGGTGCCGTTCCTCACTGACGCAGCGGGCGCGCCAAAACGCTATCCGCTGAACAGCTTTTATCGCACACCGAACATGGCGCGCCTGGCGGCCCGGGGCATCCGCTTCAACAACTTCTGTGCCATGAGTGTCTGCTCGCCGACACGGGTGTCGATCATGAGTGGGCAAAATGCCGCTCGGCACGGCACAACAAACTGGATCAATCCGGACAAGAACAATCGAGGGCCGTTCGGGCCCCCACAATGGAACTGGGAAGGCCTGAAGAAGAACGATGTAACATTGCCGCGGCTGTTGGAAGCTGCCGGCTATGAGACGATTCACGTTGGCAAGGCCCATTTCGGACCGCGCAAATTTAGCGGAGCTGAACCAAAGAATCTAGGTTTCGACGTCAATATTGCCGGTTGTTCGATCGGAGCTCCCGCGAGTTACTACGGCATGAATAACTATGGCAACGGCCCGAAACGAGTATCCTCTCACGCCGTTCCGAACTTGGAGAAATACTGGGGCACCGAAACGTTTCTCAGTGAAGCATTGACGATCGAAGCCAAGGCACAGGTCAGCGACGCCGTGAGGGCGAACAAACCCTTCTATCTCTATATGGCTCACTACGCAGTCCATGCACCTTTCAACTCGGATCCGCGTTTTGCAGCGAACTACAAAGACTCGGGCAAGCCGCCACGTGCTCAGGCTTTTGCGACGTTGATTGAGGGTATGGACAAATCTATTGGTGACATTCTGGACCATCTTGATGCGCTTGGTGTTGCAGAAAATACGCTGATTTTCTTTCTTGGTGACAATGGCTCGGATGCGCCGCTCGGCGGTCCGCACGTGGTTGCCTGTGCCGCGCCGTTACGTGGCAAGAAGGGCTCGCACTACGAAGGTGGTATGCGCGTGCCGTTTATTGCCGCCTGGGCCAGGGCCGACAAGAGCAACCGTTATCAAAACCGTCTTCCAATTGCCGTCGGCGCGATTCAAAGTCAACAGGCCAGTGTCTGCGATCTGTTTCCCACAATCCTGGGCCTTGTCGACATTCCTTCGCCGACCGGCTATGTTGTCGATGGAGCTCGCCTCGATACCCTGCTGACCGGCAAGCCGGACAACAGTCGCTCCGAAACGTTCCTGATGCACTATCCCCACTCGCCGCATCGCAGTAACTACTTCACCTGCTACCGGGATGGGGATTGGAAAGTCATCTACCACTACTTTCCGTCCAAGGCTTCCGACAATTCGCACTACCAGCTCTACAATCTGGCGAATGACCCTTTCGAGTCGACCAACCTCGCCACATCCGAACCAGATCAACTGCGCCGCATGATGCGTGGCTTGATCGCAAGCCTGGAGAAACACAACGCATGCTATCCCGTCGACAAAACTGACGGGATCACGCCGCTGAAACCGATACAGCCGTGAAGCCGCACGATAGAAATTGATGCAACGGCAATGTTTTTCGGGCCGAGCCTCGCCGAGTTTACCGAACAGCCAGTCGGGGCCCACCGTCGCGGGACGAGAACGAAGCGGTACTGAATACGTGTGCTTCTGTCTTTAGCTGATTTGACTCTCCTTCCAATCCTTTTACCTGGAGCCGATACGATGTCACACTCGTCAACTCGCCGGCAGTTTCTCAAGACCGCTTCCCTTGGTTCAAGCGCTCTGGCAATGACCGCGGTCAGCTATGGACGCGTTGTCGGCGCCAACGACCGAATTGCGATTGGCGTGATTGGCTGCGGAGGCCGCGGACGCCATGCCCACATGCCGGGTGTTCAGAAACACAGCAAGTCGCAGAATTGCGAGATCATTGCCGTTGCCGACCCATGGCGCCAGCGGCGTGAAGAAGCGGCGGAACAGGTTCGAAAATGGTACGGTAAACCGGCCCAAGCTTTCGTATCGTACCGTGACATACTTCAGCAAGACAAAATCGATGCGGTGATGATTGCATAGTGCGACCACCAACATACAACCCACTTGAAGGCGGTCGCCAAGGCGGGCAAGGATGTCTACTGTGAAAAACCCCTTGCAATGAATCTGGAACGACTGAAGCAGGCCGTTGACGCTGTAAAGCAAGCAGATATCGTCTGCCAGATTGGAACCCAAGTTCGCAGTTATCCCACAAGCACGGCCTGCCGCTAGTTCTTTCAAGAGGGAAAGTTGGGGAAAGTCGCCAGAATCGAACAGATTCGCAACGGCTCCAAACCTTACTGGTACTCGCGAGTGGCAGATGTGAACCCGAAAGATGTCGATTGGAAAGAGTTCCTGATGGACGCGCCACCTCAGCCTTTTCGAGCTGACAAGTTCAGCGGATGGTATGGCTATCGGGATTTTTCGGACGGCCCGGTCCCAGGTTTGGCCAGCCATTTCATTGACTTGATACACTACATCACCGGTGCCAAGTTCCCGACCAGCGTTACAGGCCAACACGGGACGTTCACGTGGAAAGATAAGCATCAGTTCACATGTCCCGATCAGGTCCAGGCGACTTGGATTTACCCCGAAGGGTTCATGGTCAGCTACTCGACGAACTTCGGCAACGCAAGCGGCAGCATGATTCGTTTTCTTGGTGACCAGGGCCTGCTGAACCTGACGCCCTGGAGCAGGCCAACAATCTCGCGGACCGGAGCAGGCCAGCCGAGCAAGCTGCCAAAGGAAGAGACACCGCTCAAGCCGATCGAGACTCCGGACCACTTCCTGAACTGGCTGCAGTCTATCCGTACTCGCGAAACATGCCGAGCGTCGATCGACGCCGGGTACCAACATGCAGTGGCCGTTATCATGGCCGTGCGCGCGGCCGACACCGGCCGCCGCCAAATCTATGATCCCGGAAAACGCGAAATTCGCGAAGGATGAAGCAGTTCAAGAAACGCCTACTCGGATGCGGCTGGAGCCGCTCGGTGCTAAATGCCATTTTCAATACTAGCCATTGTACTGGGCGGCTTGGCCGCGGCGTTGGTTGGCTTCTCCAAGACCGGGGTTCCGGGGGCAGGGATTCCGGCTGTGGCCCTGATGGCTGAGGCATTTCGTGAAAACACGCGACTTTCAGTCGGCGCAATCCTCCCGATCCTGCTGCTCGGTGACGTCTTCGCCATTGCATACTGGCGACGTCATGCACAATGGAGACGCATATTGGAGCTGGCACCCTACGTGGCTGTCGGCATGGTCCCCGGTTATCTCGTCCTGTGGAAAGCCGACGGCGACACATTGCGCACACTTATCGGGTGCCTTATCCTGGCCTTGCTGCTGTTGCACTTGGCTCGCAGACAACTGGGTCTGAACCGATTGCCCGACCGTTGGTGGATCACCGCCTTTGCAGGCGTGCTTGCGGGATTCGGCACGGCGATGGGAAACGCGGCAGGACCAATTATGAGCATTTATCTACTCAGCAAGGGGCTGGACAAAGAAGAGTTTCTCGGAACTGCAGCTTGGTTCTTTTTCCTTGTAAATTTCAGCAAACTTCCGTTCTTTCCATTGGTCGGCGCCCTGACTACCGATACATTGCGTTTCGATCTCTATCTGATTCCGGGCCTGGTCCTCGGTGCTGTGACCGGCGCGGCAATTGCGAAGCGCATGCCCCAATACGTCTTCGATGCGCTCGTTCTCCTACTGGCTGGTATCGCCGCGCTGCACCTGATCTTCCATTGAGACGCTGCGAGCCAACGAAACGGTTGCCTCTTGTCAAACAGAGCCCAGCCACGCCTGCCGTGGTTACCCGCTTCAAACACGTTTGCTACAATTGCTGGGGCAGTTGCGACGTGGCAGGTCGCGGCAGTTTGAAATTGACTCCCATTGCGTGCGCCCCAGTTGGGGTGCGCCAATCACAAATCTGATTGTCGAGAGTGCTATGAACCAAGAATTGGCTGGAACCTGTCTTTTTTGTCAACGCAACGCTGACGAAGTACCACTGATCAGCGTTGCTTTTCGGGGTACCGATTATCGGATTTGCGCCCAGCACCTGCCGCTGCTGATTCACGATCCGAGTCGTCTTGAAGGGCTGCTGCCAGGTGCTGAGGACCTGAAACCGGCAGATGATTTGGATTAGTGCGCTTATAGTTCGACTGTTTGACTTCGCTGATGAGACGCAATATGTAGGGTGGGCACTGCCCACCCTACAAAAGTCAAAATAGAGTCTTAGGTTCAAACTTCCGCGCGTCGTGTGAGTCTAGGCCGTTAGCAATTAAGTTCCTCGCAAAATGGCAAGAGCATTTTCAGGCATTTCGATTTACGACGTGATTTCAAGGCTAAGATGAACGTTGGACCTTCGCGAAGTTTGTGCACTTCGTAATGGTTCCGGGTAGGTTTACTGTGTGACGGCTCCGCCAGCTAAAGCAGGCGGCTTCTTTGCGGAACGCGGTGTGGGGTGCCGGTGCAGGTAGGTTTACTGTGTGACCGCTCCGCCAGCTGAAGCAGGCGGCTTCTTTGCGGAACGCGGTGAGGGGTGCTGGTCCGGGGAGGTTTACTGTGTGACGGCTCCGCCAGCTGAAGCAGGCGGCTTCTTTGCGGAACGCGGTGTGGGGTGCCGGTGCAGGTAGGTTTATAAAGTGGCTGGAGGGCACTCGGGCCTGGTCGTTTGCCCCCGTGATCTTGTCACACCGTACTGTTCAGCTGCTCCAAATGCTCCCAACGCGCATACGCAGTGGCCAGTTGCGATTCCAGCTCGCGCAGGCGGGCTTGTTCCGCAGCCAGGACATCGCCCGATTGCTGGTAGAAGGTCGGGTCCGCCATCGCGGTATGCAGTGACGCGATTTCATGTTCAAGTTGTTCGATCTGCTCAGGCAACCCGACCAACTCCTGCTGTTCTTTATACGACATTCGCAGTTTTTTCCGTGAGTCGCTACTCGCACGTCCGACGTTTATCTGTTGTGGGACAGGCTGCGACTCGGATGTCTGTTTGCGGGGCACCTCGGTCCGTTGTCGTACCCAATCGTCGTAGCCACCGACGTACTCTTTCACGCCATCGGACTCAAACACCAACGTACTGGTAACGACATTATTCAGGAACTCGCGGTCGTGACTGACCAGCAACAGGGTTCCGTTGAAGTCGACCAATCGCTGTTCCAGCATCTCCAGGGTTTCGCTGTCCAGGTCGTTCGTCGGTTCATCGAGTACGATAACATTGGCCGGCTTGGCGAACAGACGCGCCAGCAAGATTCGATTTCGTTCGCCTCCGGACAGAAACCGGACAGGAGTACGGGCGCGTTCGGCGCTGAACAGGAATGTTCGCAGGTACCCGAACACATGTTGAGGTTTCCCGCCCACTTGAATGGTGTCGTACCCATCGGCGACATTCTGGACAACCGATGCCTCTTCGTCGAGTTGTGCTCGCAGCTGATCGAAATAGGCGATTTCCAGGTTGACTCCCAAACGGACCGTTCCCTCAGCTGGTTGCAATTGGCCCAACAGCAACCGCAGCAACGTCGTTTTCCCGACACCGTTAGGTCCAATGATTCCGATCTTATCCCCACGCATGATTGTCGTCGACAGGTCATGCACGATCGTTTGGTCACCAAATGCAAACGAAACGCCTCGGATTTTGGCTACGAGCTTTCCGCTCCGACTTCCCTCATCAATTCGCAACTGTACCTGCCCGTCAATCTCACCCCGTTGTTGGCGCTCCGACCGCATTTTCTGCAGTGCGCGTACCCGGCCTTCATTTCGAGTCCGCCGTGCTTTGATTCCTTGCCGAATCCATACTTCCTCTTCCGCCAGCCGTTTGTCGAACAGGGCGTTTTGCTTTTCTTCGGCGGCAAGTGCAGCCTCTTTTCTCTTCAAAAACGTCTCGTAGTCACACGACCAGTCGAACAGCCGCCCACGATCAATTTCGAGAATCCGCCGGGCCATTTTTCTCAGAAATGCCCGATCATGCGTCACGAACAGAAACGTCCCTTGCCACCGACCGAGAAACTGTTCGAGCCAGTCGATCGCATTGATATCAAGATGGTTCGTCGGTTCGTCCAATAACAGAATGTCCGGTTCGGCGACAAGCGTCCGGGCCAGAAGCACGCGCCGCTTCATTCCGGACGAAAGCAAATCGAACATGGCACTGCCATCAAGTTGCATGCGAGACAGAATGCGTTCGACATACTGGTCGGCCTTCCAT
>JAJSAJ010001020.1 GCA_024274855.1 Planctomycetota bacterium
CCTGTCGCAACGAAGGTTGCCGTAGGAAAAAAGACCGCTGCCGCAACGTCGACTGCGTCTCCCGACACGATGCAGTCGGCACAGAGGGATACCGATCCCGAGACACAGCGGTCGCTGGTCAGCTCCCCGTCAGTTCGACCCGTCCAAGCTGCCGGCGCGGGACCCGCGGAAGCAATACGCCGAATGATTGGCCGGTTGACAAAACTGCCTCGGTCGCGCCAGGTGCTGGTCGGTGCGGCCGGCGGCGGTGCCCTGGTCCTGCTGTTTGCGTCGATCGTCTTCTTCGTCCCGACGAAGGACGGCGTGATACGTGTCGAGATTAACGATCCGGCGATCGAAGTGGCGATCCAGGGAACGGAGATCGTCCTGAAGCAAGCGGACCAGGGAAAGGACGTGAAACTTTCGCCTGGCGACCACACGTTGGTTGTCCAGCGAGGCGATTTCAAGTTCGAGACCGACAAGCTGATCCTGAAAAGGGGCCAGACGGTTACGGTTCGCGTCGATCTGTTGGCGGGCGTCATTCAGGTGCGCGAAGGCGAGAAGCTGATCGGCCGAAAGAAGCTGCCACCACAGAAAGCGTCAGAGAAAGCCGTGGCCATTCCGCTGCCCAAGTCCCATGCCGACACCCCGGAAACGAAACTCGCAAGTCCAGCGGTATCTCCGTCGCGTGAGCCCGATTCGGCGGCCTGGAAAGCCATCCTGCCGGCCGATTCGCCAGCTCCGGCCATCGCGCCTTTCGACGCTGCGACCGCGAAGAAACACCAACAAGCGTGGGCGAAATATATGGGCCAACCGGTCGAGCAAGATGTCGACTTGGGCGGCAATGTGAAGCTGACCATGACGCTGATCCCGCCGGGCGAGTTCGTGATGGGGTCGAGTGCTGAAGAGCAGGCTCGTTTTCTGGAAGAAGCGAAAGCCGACGAGGATCGGTTTGCGCTCAGATACATTCCGACTGAAGGGCCGCAGCACGGAGTGCGAATTACGCGACCGTTTTGGCTCAGCCGTCACGAAGTCACGCGGGGCCAATTTCGCCAGTTTGTGGATGAGACTGGATACAAGACGGAAGCCGAGCGGGACGGCAAAGGTGGACGTGGATTGGTGGATGGCGCGACAAAGCAAGATCCGCGGTTCCTATGGAATACAGATCCAGGCTTTGAGCAGACGGACAACCATCCGGTTATGAATGTCTCGTGGAACGATGCAACGGCGTTCTGCGAGTGGTTGTCGAAGAAGCAAGGAACCGAGTACGCCCTGCCGACCGAGACGCAATGGGAATACGCCTGTCGTGCGGGTACAACGACGGTGTGGTGCTTTGGAGACCGTGAAACGATGCTTGAAGAATATGCTTGGTTCGGTGTGGGTGAGCATGTCAAGCTGCACTCGGTGGGGCATTTGAAGCCGAATAGTTGGAGTCTATACGACATGCACGGCAATGCGTGGGAATGGTGCCAGGACTGGTACGCCGCCAATTACTTTGGGCAGTCGCCACCGAACGATCCCAGTGGTCCACTTACAGGCTCACGCCGCGTGTTTCGCGGCGGCTACTGGCCCCCGCTCGCGAGGAACTGCCGGTCGGCCAGTCGGCAAAATATCTCGTCAGATTTCCGCGACTGTTTTCTCAGCTTCCGCGTGGCCTCAGTCTTGGCGAAGCCAAGCGAGACAAGTGCAATGCACCAAGCGACGCCCACGCCCAAACCGCCAGGTGCCGTGTCGCACGATCCCTTGCCTAAAGACGATGCAAAGCGTGCAAAAAAGGAGCCGGTCCAATGGCGGGTTGAAGATGGCGGAAATGGGCACTGGTATCAGCCGGTCACCGTTGGTGCGGACGGCCTTTCCTGGGACGATGCCCTGCTTGCTGCGAAGTCGGCGGGCGGCTACTTGGCCACGATCACATCGCTGAAAGAAAACGATTTTGTCTTCAGTCTGGTGGCCGACGACAACGCATTCTGGCGTGCGAAACCCAATATGCCCAAGTACCTAGGCCCGTGGCTTGGTGGCTACCAGCAGCAAGTTGATGCCACTCCGGCGAACGCGAACTGGCATTGGGTTACCGGGGAGTCTTGGAACTTCACTAACTGGAATGGCCAGAATCCGGACGACGGTCACGGCCCTCAGGACAAGCTGCAATTCGCCTTTGGCCAGGGGAAATGGAACGACATAGCGAACGACGGTCATTTCTACGGAAAACCCGTCTCCTACATCATTGAAAGGGATTCCCGCGCTGGCACCGCTCCAAGCAGCACGATGACCGGCGGTCGTGCAGCGGGAACCCTCGCCGCAGATTTCGTGAGCCTCTTCGATGGCAAGACACTCGACGGTTGGCAGGGCGCGACCGAGCATTATCCGGTCGAGAACGGCTGCCTGGTCTCCCGTTTCGGCGCCCAGCCGTTTCGTGGGCCGGGAGTGGGGCACCTCTTCACCCGGAAGGAATACAGTGATTTCATCCTCCGTTTCGATTTCAAGCTGGCGCCCGGGGCCAATAGTGGGCTGATTGTCCGGTCACCCATGGCGGACCGACCGTCGTCCAGCGGCATGATCATACAGATTATCGATGACTTCTCTTCCCAATACGCAAGCAGCAAGGACTGGCAACGTACGGGTGCAATCTGGGGTGTTGCGGCAGCCAGGCAAGGGCATCTGAAGCGACCCGGCCAATGGAATTCCGTTGAGGTCGGGTGCATCGGCAGACGCGTCCAGGTGACTCTGAACGGAACGCGCATTCTGGATGCCGATCTGAACGCACTCGCGAATCATGCGGCGGACGGCAAGCCGCATCCGGGAGTTGCACGCGCCTGCGGCTTCATCGGTTTCAACGGGCGGTCGTCACAAGGCCGGGTCGAGTATCGCAATATTCAGATCAAGGAGATTCACGCCACGACTGCCGGAAAACGACCGCCCCCGGCCATTGCTCCATTCGATGCCGCTACTGCGAGGAAACATCAAGAGGTGTGGGCGAAGTATCTGGAGCAGCCGGTCGAGATCGAGAACGGCATCGGCATGAAAATGGTCCTGATTCCCCCGGGCGAGTTCCTGATGGGCTCGGCCGCCAACGAACAGGCACGCTTCC
>JAJSAJ010001021.1 GCA_024274855.1 Planctomycetota bacterium
CGGCTACAAAAACCAACACACAGAACAGATTGTCATTTCGTTCGGATAAACGACGACCGTGTAACGAAGCAAGGTCTTTTGTCAAGAACTCAACGATCTTTGAAGTTAGTAATACAGGGTGTTTAGTAATACAGGGTGTTATCGTCAGCCAGATCCTGCCGTAGTTTCTGCATGGAATCGACGATCGAATCGTGCCTTGCATCCAATGTCGTAGCGGCCGTTTGCAATCGGTAAACTTGTCCCCAGGCATCCAACAGCTGATCATCCAGATCGTCCTGCCAATCGAGTCGATCGTGAGCGACCGTCACTTCGATCGACTGGTGGCCGGATTCGCCTTGTTGTTTCTCCGAGGCAAGTTCACCGGAATGGAGACTTGGTCTGTTCACCTCAGCCGGTCGATCGTTACGGGCCCGCGTCAAATCTCGTGGGACACGTGGAAGATAGAATCCACTCAGAATCAACACCAGCGAGGCCGCCAACGATCCGGCGACCATCAGCACGTTCCGCCACTCATATCGAGCGTTTGCCGGCTCGGGGTTGCCAACAACCGGTTCGGACAGTCGAATCTCAGTTCGTGGTTGCGCCGCCTCCAATAAGTCACTCAGTCCTTGCCAGCCCGCGCGCAACCGAGCAGTCTCCGGATCGAGCGAGGAATCCGCGAGCGCATCATCGACCGGTCCGATAGCGGTCGCCCGCTCCATTTGCCTCAGCAATTCATTGGATGGCGAACGGTTCATGTAAGCTCCTCGGCCATCATACCACGCAATGCGATCAATCCACGTCGGCCATGACTGAGAACCGTATTCAACGGGCACTCCATCATCGACGCGATTTCCTGAAAACTGCACTGGCCAAAGAATCGCAAGAGCAGCACACGGCGCTGTGCGGCTGTCAATTGATCCAATGCCTCTCCCAACTGACGGCACGATTCTTCGTACGCAAGACGCTCGGACGGATCTCGGTCGGTGGAAACCGGTTCACAGAGTTTCCACGCCACGTCATCCAACTGAACTTCCAGCCGTTTCTTCCGCCGCAAATCACAAACCAGCCGATCAGCGATTCGCATCAAGTATGCTCGGGCGTGACCGTGCTCCTGGTAGTGAGTCCGTGCCTGCCAAGCGCGGCGGAACACTTCCTGCACCAGATCATCTGCCAAATCCAAGTCGCGCAACGTGGCCCAAAGGTATCCGCGTACCGCACAACCGTGCTGCTGGAACCATTGGCCAAATCGCTGCCTGTCGGATGTTGCGTACGATGCGCTCATCACAAAACAAAACGTCAATACTCGGACTTTATTGCAGAAGAACCGGAAAACTTCTCTAGAGACGGCCCGGACCTACTTGCCGCACACCGATCGAGAACGTCGATTCGCGCCCAAGTGGCCCAAGCCGTTTTGCTAAGGATTCGCCAAGCTCGCAGCTAAGGTGTCGCACTCGTCCGCATACAGACCCCCATGGGCTCGTCCCATGGGTGAATCAGGCTCGCAGCTAAGGTGGATCGCCGCACGAACGCCCCCCGTAAACACGACAACAATTGATCCTCCGGTCCTAAACACCTCACGATTCTACCAGTTTCTCGCTGGTGGTGGGACGAGGCGCATGGAACTGTTTTCCGACAAGAACTACAGAATACAACCCACGGGCAGTCCGAAAGTGTCGGTCGCTCGCTGCATTGTTCTAGAATCGAACGAGCAGAATGCCGGCCCTGGCCGGCCTACTAGGCCGCTCGCCTGAGCGGCATCGGAGGGGCGGATGGCGTGCACTGCACGTCGATCGACGGGGCTTGGCGGATTTCAAGCAAGAGCACCATTGAGAAGAACAGACATCCAACAGGGGCCAGCCAGATTGCCGGTTGATCGGGAATCAGATGTCGACCAAGTTCAAAGCCACTCAGGATCAGAATCCCGCTTGTCAGCAGCACGATCCCTTCAACCGGGCGGCGACGAACGAAGAAACTGCTGGCACACGACAATCCCAGTGCCGGCCCCAACATGGCGTACGTGTTGTTCTCGGTCCTCGGACTGAACAACATCAGGTAGATGGTCGCAATGGCAAACAGATCGATGTGGAATTGCTCATGCGACCGATTACGCCGCGAGGCCACGCAGACAACAAACGCAAGGATCGCTGCGACAAGACGAATCACACGTTGGCTGGTCCCGGAGACATCCCAGTGGAAGACCTTGAGCATTCCGAACAACTGTGCCCAGTAGCCGTCGTTACCAACCTGGCTTGCCTTTTTCACCGTCCCGACGGCACCGACATACTGTTGCCAAACATAATCCGGATGCTGGCATGCCAACGGAAACAACACCACCAGGATCAGCCCGATCGCCAGGCGGTATCGCATCGCGGGATGGAGTGCGCCCGCGATCAAGATCAGAGGAATAACCAATGGCTTGATAACAAGTCCCAGGCAGAGCCAAAGCGTCGCTCGACTCCACCGCCGGTCGGCCATATCCGCCACGGCTAACATCATCATGGCGGCCATCAGCAACGTCGCCTGACCATTGCGGCCGGCCGACCATGCCAGAGGTAAGCAGATCAAGGTCGTCAGTGGAAAGAGTCGGACGCCCGAATCACGTTGTGCCAACAGGGCCAGACGCCAGATCCCCCAGGCAAACGAGCTGATTGTAAGGCAGCGCCACAGTATGTCGCCAAGGGGCTGCGGCAGTATGGCAAACGGCACATAGGCGACCGCCGCCTGCGGTAGATAGATGAAGCCCGAGCCCAAGCCATTGTACAGTGGCCGGCTATCGAGCCATGCGTGGGCTCCATACCAATAGCACCCCGTCACGCTTCGCCGCTGGCCGGCTGCGACCATTGCGCAAACCGTAACAAGCAGCATCATCCACAACAACCAGGCACCATAATTATTCGCCCTGGTTGTCAAAGGCAGTCGAAGGGAGGAGGGCCAGGAGAACATCAGCTAGCGTGTCCCAAGGAAGAGGTTCATGCAGCGCGCCGGCGCGGTGGTTTGACGGAGGAATCGCTTCCTGTCTCTGATGTCGTTATGCGGCCGATTTCTTTCGCACGACGTTCCGCCAAGTAGATGCCAGCAAGCTCTCGTGGTGCCGCGACAAAGTCGCGCAGCCTCAGTCGAGAACCAGCCACATCGTGCCAACGGTCCAAGGGCTGCTCGTAAATCCAATCTTGCGTTATCCGATTGTGGTAACTGGTCAGACGCACAAGTAGTTCCACATCGAAAATCCACTTGGACGAAAACGGCATCTGAAGTACGGAAAACAAGGCGTCTGTTTTGCGAAATAACTTGGCACCGCATTGTGTGTCATGGATGCGAATACCGGTCAACAACGATGCGGTTCTCGCAAAGATCCGCCCCAATATGCCGCGGACCGGTGAGCGTTCGATAACGTGGCCCGACAAGGTCAAGCGAGTTCCGATCACCAACTGTATGCTCGGATGACGATCCAGAATGTCGATGAATCGAACAATCTCGTCCAAAGGCGTCGCCAAATCGGCATCCCAGAATCCGACATGGGCTACCTCATATTGCAAAGCGTGGCACATTCCGAGACGTACGGCTTCTGCTTTGCCACCGTTTTGCGGCAAGTCCAGGACTTGAATCCGGTTCGGTTGCGCGTCGGCAAGTGCGAACAAACACGATAACGTGTCATCGGTGCTACCATCGTTGACAAGTAAGAAATGTATCCCTTCGTTCCGGTCAAGAAATGCAAGAAATGCATTTGGACTCAATCGGCGCGACTCATTAAAACACGGGATGACGATGGTCGTGCTTGCCATGAGTATTTTTCTTGTCCAACGAAGACCTCGGTGCAAGCCCCAAAATATTCAAGTACCACCAAGCCGAAGCGGTACGATTGTCCGTGGCCGATTGCCCCAAGTGGATTGCAGGCCGGCTGGCTTCTGGCTGCAATCAGTCAAGACGACGCACTACCAACAAAATCCCCGTGTACGACCAATCGCGAAGATCATTGAGTTCTTGATGGGATCGAATCGTGACGCACATCGATTGCCGTTCGTCCAACCTGTCCAACCGACGACAGCAACGCCGAAAGCTGCCCAGACCGTCTTGGTCTCACATCTCGTGGTCTCACATCGCCGATCGTGATGCACTACGGGATGTCATGTACTGAATCATCGTTTTCATCGCTAGACAAACTGTAACTTTTCTGCCGATTCCTCCGGTTAAGTGCCTTGAATGACTGGGTTCCCCAGACGCCCCCCCC